>JAJXYU010000200.1 GCA_021780395.1 Pseudomonadota bacterium | reverse complement strand
GCGACCGCCTGGCGCACGGTCTGGTTCGACACCGCGACCTCGGGCTCCAGGCGATCGAGCAGCGGATCGTGGAACGCGGTCCACCAGTCCCCCTTCGGTGCGGCGTCCGCGGGCGCCGCCGCGGTCCAGCCCGCCAGCGCCGCGTAGCGGCGCGGCACGGCCACCGCCGGACGGTGATAGGCGGGGCCGACGGCACAGCCGCCGAGCAGGGCGCCGAGGGCGCCGATCGCGAGGGCCGCAAGACCAGCCGTTTTCATGCGCTCACCTCCGAGTCGGCGTGCCCGGCGAGGCGTCCGATCGACGCGCGCATCCGGTTGCGCCAGCGGTCGAGGTACAGGTAGATCACCGGGGTCGTGTACAGCGTGAAGACCTGGCTGAAGAGCAGCCCGCCCGTCACCGTGATGCCGAGCGGCTGGCGCAGGGAGGCGCCCTGACCGAAGCCGATCGCGAGCGGCAGCGCGCCGACGACCGCGGCGGCGGTCGTCATGATGATCGGCCGCAGGCGCAGCACCGCCGCATCGTGGATCGCCTGCTTGGCGTCGATCCCGTCCTCGCGCTGGGCGTGCACCGCGACGTCGATCATCATGATCGCATTCTTCTTCACGATGCCGATCAGCAGGATGATCCCGATCAGCGCGATCACCGAGAACGGCGTGCCGAACAGCAGCAACGCGAGCGTCGCGCCGATGCCGGCCGACGGCAGCGTCGAGAGGATCGTGATCGGATGCACGGTGTTCTCGTAGAGGATCCCGAGCACGATGTAGACCGCGACCAGCGCCGCGAGGATCAGCAGCGGCATCGCCGACATCGATTCCGCATAGACCTTGCCGGCGCCGGCGAAGCTGCCGCGGATCGACGCCGGCATCTGGGTCCGGCGCATCGCGCGGCCGATCGCGGACGCGGCGCCGCTCAGGGATCCGCCCGGCGGCAGATTGAAGGACAGGGTGACCGCGACGAGGCCGCCCTGGTGGTTGACCTCGGTCGCGGTGCGCCCGGTCGCGAACGTCGCCATCGCCGACAGCGGGACCATCGTCTCGGGCGCGGTGCTGTCCGCGCTGCCGGTCGAGCCGCCGCCGCGGCTGTTCGCGATGCTGTTGGTCGCCGCGTTCGCCTGGGCGTTCGCGTTGCGGGCGTTGGTGCCCGCCGCGCCGCCGCGTCCCGCCGCGATCGCGGCGAACGGGACCGCGCCGCTCACGGTGCCGAACGGCGCCTGGCTTTGCGCGGTGCCGCTCGGGTTGCCGGCCGCGGTGCTGAGCCGGATCCGCTTCAGCATCGACGGATACTGCCAGTACCGGGGCGCGACCTCCATCACGACGAAGTACTGGTTGAACGGGTTGAAGATCGTCGATACGGTGCGCTGGCCGAACGCGTCGTAGAGCACGTCGTCGATCTGGTTCGGCTCGAAGCCGAAGCGGCGCGCGGTCCGGCGGTCGACGCGCACGGTGGCCTGCAGGCCGTTGCGCTGCATGTCGGTGTTCACGTCGGTGATCTCGGCGCGGTCCCGCGCGAGTGCCGCGACGAGCTTCGGTACCCACTGGTAGAGGGCGGCGGTGTCGTCGCTGGTCAGCGTGTACTGATATTCCGCCGCGGACTGCCGGCCGCCGATGTGCAGGTCCTGGACGGCCTGCAGGAACAGCCGCGCGCCGGATACGCGCCGCAGCGCCGGGCGCAACCGCGCGACGACCTGCTGCGCGCTCAGGTGCCGCTCGGCGATCGGCTTGAGGCGCACGTAGACGTTCGCGGTGTTCAGCGCCTGGGTTCCGGTGAAGCCGATCACGGAGGCGACCGCCGGGTCGGCCTGCACGATCGCCTGCAGCTGCTGCAGCTTCTTCGCCATTGCCTGGAACGAGATGCTCTGGTCCGCGATGATCTGGCCGATCAGCATCCCGTCGTCCTGTTCGGGGAAGAACGTCGACGGCAGACCCCTGAAGAGGACCACGTCGAGCGCGACCATCGCGATCAACAGCACGCCGACCAGCAGCGCATGGTCGAGCACCGCGGTCAACGACCGCGAATACGCGGCCTTGAAGCGCTCGAACGCGCGCTCGGTCCAGACCGCCCAGCGCGCGCTCGAGTGCAGCGCGGCGCCGCCGCGCAGCGTGTGCGCGCACATCGCGGGCGTCACGGTCAGCGAGACGACCAGCGAGATCAGGATCGCGATCGACAGCGTGACCGCGAACTCGTGGAAGAGCTTCCCGACGATCCCGGGCATCAGCAGGATCGGAATGAACACCGCGATCAGCGACAGACTCATCGAGATCACCGTGAAGCTCACCTCGGCGCTGCCGCGCATCGCGGCTTCGCGCGGCGGGACGCCGGCCTCGATGTGCCGGACCACGTTCTCCAGAACCACCACCGCGTCGTCGACGACGAACCCGGTCGCGATCGTGAGCGCCATCAGCGACAGGTTGTCGATGCTGTAGCCGAGCAGGTACATCGGTCCGAAGGAGCCGACGATCGACAGCGGCAGCGCGACCGCGGGCACCAGCGTCGCGCGCGGCGAGCGCAGGAACGCGAACACGACGCCGATCACGAGGATCACCGCCAGCAGGAGCGTGCGCTCGGTGTCGTTCACCGCCGCCTTCACCGACTGCGACCGGTCGATCGCGACGTGCACCTGGATGCTCGGCGGCAGCGTCGCCTCCACCGACGGCAGGATCCGCTTGATCTTGTCGACGGTGTCGATGATGTTCGCGCCGGGCAGCGGGAACACGATCACGCCGACCGTCGGGTGGTTGTCGTAGAGCCCGGCGTTGCGGATGTTCTCGTTCGAGTCGACCACCTCGGCGACGTCGTGCAGGTGGACCGGCGCGCCGTTGCGGTATGCGATCACGAGATTGCGGTAATCGGCCGCCTTCGTCGCCTGGTCGTTCGACACCACGACGTAGCGCCGGTTGCCCTGGTCGAGGTAGCCCTTCGCGCTGTCGGCGTTCGCCGCGGCGATCGCCGCGCGGACGTCCTCGAGGCCGATCCCGTAGGCGGAGAGCTCGTCCGGATCGAGCTCGACGCGCACCGAGGGGAGCGCGCTGCCGCCGAGCAGGATCCGGCCGACGCCGTCGATCTGCGACAGCTGCTGCTGGATCACGGTGCTCGCGGAGTCGTAGAGCTGCGCGCGCGTGAGCGTCTTCGAGGTCAATGCGAGGATGATGATCGGCGAGTCCGCCGGGTTGTACTCGCGGTAGGTCGGGTTGTTGCGCAGGGTGGTCGGCAGGTCCGCGCGCGTCGCCTGGATCGCCGCCTGCACGTCGCGCGCGGCGCCGTTGATGTCCCGGTCGACCGCGAACTGCACGATGATCCGCGAGGCGCCGACCGAGTTCATCGAGGTGAGCTCCGTCACCCCGGCGATCGTCGCGAGTCGCCGCTCGAGCGGCTCGGCGACCGTCGAGGCCATCGTGTCGGGGCTCGCGCCGGCCATGTGGGCCTCGACGACGACGACGGGGTAGGTCACGCTCGGCAGCGGCGCGACCGGCAGGCGGAAGTACGCGAGCACGCCCGCGAGCGCGATCGCGATCGCGAGCAGCGTCGTCGCGACCGGGCGCTCGATGAACACCGCCGGGATGTTCACGCGGCGCCTTCCGCGGCCGCACCGCGGCGACGGCCGCGCACGCGCAGCGCGAGGCGGTCGAAGAAGAGGTAGATCACCGGCGTCGTGAACAAGGTGAGCGCCTGGCTCACCACCAGGCCGCCGATGATCGCGATGCCGAGCGGCCGTCGCAGTTCCGAACCGGTGCCGGTGCCGGCGAGCAGCGGCAGTGCGCCGAGGATCGCCGCGAAGGTCGTCATCAGGATCGGCCGGAAGCGCAGGATCGAGGCTTGCAGGATCGCCTCGCGCGGCGACTGGCCGTGCTCACGCTCCGCCTCGAGCGCGAAGTCGACGATCATGATCCCGTTCTTCTTCACGATGCCGATCAGCAGCACGATCCCGATGATCCCGATCACGTCGAGGTCCTTCCCCGCGATCATCAGCGCGAGCAGCGCGCCGATTCCCGCCGAGGGCAGGGTCGAGAGGATCGTGACCGGGTGGATGTAGCTCTCGTACAGCACGCCGAGCACGATGTACACGGTCGCGAGCGCCGCGAGCAGCAGGAACGCCTCGCTCGACAGGGAGCTCTCGAACGCCTGCGCGGCGCCCTGGAAGGAGCTCGTGATCGACGGCGGCAGGCGCACCGCGCGTTCGGCGCGGTGGATCGCGTCGATCGCGGTGCTGAGCGAGGCGCCCGGTGCGAGATCGAACGACACGGTCACCGCGGGGAACTGCGCCAGGTGGCTGATCACGAGCGGACGCTTCGTGACCCGGATCCTCGCGATCGCCCCGAGCGGCACCTGGCCGCTCGCGGCCGTCTGGGTCGGCAGGTACAGCGTCCCGAGGGACGCGAGCGTCGGGAGCGTGCGCGGCTGCGCATTCAGGATCACGCGGTACTGGTTCGACTGCGTGAAGATCGTCGAGACGATGCGCTGACCGAGCGCGTCGTACAGCGCGTTGTCGATCGTCGCCGGCGTGATCCCGTAGCGGGCGGCGAGCTGCCGGTCGACCTCGACGTCGACGCTCGCGCCCTCGTTGTCGAGGTCGCTGGTCACGTTCGCGATCGAGGGGATCCGGCGCATCCGCGCGAGGAGTTCCGGCACGATCGTGTCGAACGCGTGCTGATCGGGGCCGCGGAGCACGAACTGGTACTGGCTCGGCGCGACGACCGTGTCGAGCGTGAGACTCTGCGTCGGCTGCAGGTACAGCTGGATCCCGGGCACGCCGGCGGTCTCGCGGCGGAGCCGGACGGCGATCTGCGCCGCACTCAGCCGGCGCTGGTCGTGCGGTCTCAGGTTGATCAGGAAGCGCCCCTGGTTCAGCGTCGGATTGGTGCCGTCGATCCCGACGTAGGAGGTCAGCGAGGCCACGTCCGGGTCCTTCAGGATCGCCTCGCCGAGCGCCATCTGCCGCCGCGTCATCGCGCGGTAGGACACCGAGTTGTCGGCGATGCTGATCCCCTGGATCACGCCGACGTCCTGCACCGGGAACAGCCCCTTCGGAATCGTCGCGTACAGCAGCAGCGTCAGCGCGACCGTGAGCGCGGCGACGCCGAGCGTGAGCGCCTGGTGGTCGAGCACCCAGCCGAGCCCGCGCTGGTAGGCCGCGAGCAGTCGATCGAACGCGCGTTCGCTGAAGCCCTCGAAGCGGCTCGGCCGGCGCTCGGCCTTGCGCCGCAGGATCCGCGCGCACAGCATCGGCACCAGGGTCAGCGAGACCACCGCCGAGAACAGGATCGTCACCGCGAGCGTGACCGCGAACTCGCTGAACAGGCGGCCGATCACGCCGCCCATGAACAGCAGCGGGATCAGCACCGCGATCAGCGACACGGTGAGCGACACGATCGTGAAGCCGATCTGCCCGGCGCCCGCGAGCGCCGCGTCGAGCGGGCTCATGCCCTCCTCGAGGTAGCGGACGATGTTCTCGATCATCACGATCGAGTCGTCGACGACGAACCCGGTCGCGACGATCAGCGCCATCAGCGACAGGTTGTCGATCGAATAGCCGAGCTCGTACATGATCGCGAGCGTGCCGATCAGCGACACCGGCACCGAGATGCTCGGGATCAGCGTCGCCGGCGCATTGCGCAGGAACACGAAGATCACCAGCACCACGAGCGCGATCGAGAGCGCGAGCTCGAGCTCGGCGTCCGCGACCGACGCGCGGATCACCCCGGTGCTGTCGGCGACCACGCGCAGGCGCATCGCGTGCGGCAGGCTCGCGAGCAGTCCCGGGAGGCGCGCCTTGATCGCGTCCACGGTCGCGATCACGTTCGCCCCCGGCTGGCGCAGCACGTTCAGCACGATCGCGGGGGTGCGGTCGTACCAGGCGCCTTGCTCGACGTCCTGCGCGGCGCGCTCGACCGTCGCGACGTCGCGCAGGAACACCGGCGCACCGTTCTGGTACGCGATCACGGTATCGAGGTACTCGCGTGGATCGCGGATCTGGTCGTTCGAGTTGATCGTGTAGTCGAGCGCCGGTCCGTCGAAGTTGCCCTTCGGCTGGCTCACGTTCACCGTCGCGAGGAGCGTGCGCAAGTCGTCGATGCTGAGCCCGTGCGCGGCGAGCTTGTGCGGGTCGAACTCCACCCGGATCGCCGGGACGTGCCCGCCGGCCGGCGTGACCTGGCCGACGCCGGGGACCTCGGAGAGCTTCGAGGCGAGGCGGTCGTTCGCGATGTCCTGCAGATCGGTCAGGGACAGCGTCTTCGAGGTGAGCGCGAAGGTGATGATCGGCTGATCGGCTGGGTTCACCTTCGCGTACACCGGCGGCGCCGGCAGGCCGCCCGGCAGCAGACTGCTCGCGCCGTTGATCGCCTCCTGCACGTTCTGCTCGGCGACGTCGAGGTTCTGCGCCAGACTGAACTGCAGATTGATCACCGAGGAGCCCTCGGAGCTGCGCGAGATCATCTGTGTGAGGCTCGGGATCTCCCCGAGCTGCACTTCGAGCGGTGCAGTCACCGTCGTCGCCATCACCTGCGGGCTCGCGCCGGGGTAGAAGGTCTGCACCTGGATCGTCGGGTAGTCGACGTCCGGGAGCGAGGAGATCGGCAGGAAGCGCACCGCGATCAGGCCGATGAGCACGAGCGCGATCATCAGCAACGACGTCGCCACCGGTCTCAGGATGAACGGGCGGGAAGGGTTCATCGCAGGTCGCGAGGGGGGTGCGGGATCAGGCGGCGGTCACCGGCGCCCGCCGCGTTGCGCCGCGCCGGACGCGATGCTGATCCTCGCGCCGTCGCGCAGCCGGTCGGTCCCGTCGATCACGACGACCTGGCCCGGCGCGAGGCCCGCGAGGATCGCGGTGCGCTCGCCGTCGCTCGGACCGATGCGGACCGGGTGCGCCGAGACGGTGTGATCCGGACCCACGAGGTACACGTAGTCGCCGGGGGCGCCGTTCAGGATCGCGCTCGTCGGCACGGTCACGACGTTGCGCAGCGTGTCGACCAGGAGCTTCACGTTCACGAACTCGTTCGGGAACAGCCGTTCCTGCGCGTTCGCGAACTTCGCGCGCAGGGTCACGGTGCCGGTGCCGGTGCTCACCTGATTGCCGATCGCATACAGCATGCCGGTCTCGATCGGCCGGTCATCGCCGCTCGTGGTGGCGGTCACCTCGAGTTTCGCGCCGGTGTCGAATCGCCGGACCACCGCCGCGAGGTCGTTCTGCGCGACCGTGAACTCGACGGTCGTCGGCTTCATCGTCGTGATCACGACGATTCCGGGCGAGCTCGACGCGGTCACGTAATTGCCCGGATCGACCAGACGCAGGCCGACCCGGCCGGCGATCGGTGCGGTGATATGGGCGTACGCGAGGTCGAGGCGGTACTGCGCGGCGTTCGCCTGGTCGCTCGCGACCTGCGCGCGTTGCTGCTCGACCGCGTAGCGCTGGTCGTCGTAGGTCTGCTCGGCGATCGCCTGTTTCGTCCGCAGCAGCGCGTAGCGCGCGAGGTCGGCGCGGCCCTGCGCGAGCACCGCGCGATCCTTCGCGAGCGCCGCCTCGGCCTGGCGCAGGCCGATCGCGTAGGGCCGCGGGTCGATCTGCGCGAGGAACTGCCCGGCCTTCACGTCCTCGCCTTCGCGATAGCCGACCTCGGTGAGGTAGCCGCTGAGCTGTGGCAGCACGGTCACGGTCGAGATCGGGGTCACGGTACCGAGCTCGGTGAGCGTCTCGGGCATCGACGCGCGGACGGCCGCGGCGACGTCGACGACCTGCGGGGGCATGGCGCGCGGCGGCGCCTTCGAGCCGATCAGCCGCAGTCCGACGACGACCACGAGCGTGCCGAGCAGCCCGGCCGCGACCCAGAAGGAGCGGCTGCGGCGCATCGGCGCCGGGGGCGGAGCCGGCGGCTCGTTCATGGATTCCAGCCTGCGATTCGCATCGCGGGGAATTCTGACCGATGCGCTGCGCCGGCACCACTCAAGGAACGCGAGGAAACGTCAAGGAACGTCGGCGCGGGCGGTCGCCCCCCCTCCGCCAGCACCACCCATCCGAGGCGGCCACCGACCCGATGGGTCGTCGGCCCGATCGCGCAGGCCTGCCCCTCGTTGCCCGGTCTCCGTGGTACGCTGCCGCGCATGTCGACGCCGGCTCCCGTGATGCTCGTCGCCGGCGACGCGATCGCCCGCTACGGCTTCGGCAACGGTCACCCGTTCGGCCTGGATCGGCAGGCGTGCTTCCTGCGCGAGCTGCGGGCTCGGGGTCTCGCCGAGCGGATCGTGCGCGGCGCGCCCCGGATCGCCGCCGACGCGGAACTCGCCGCGTTCCACACCCCGGCCTACCTCGACTTCGTGCGCCGCCGCTCCGCGACCGGCGAGGGCTTCCTCGACGGCGGCGACACGCCGGCGTTCCGCGGCGTCTACGAGGCGGCCGCGTCGGTCGTCGGCGCGACGCTGACCGCCGCCGAAGCGCTGGTCGAGGGCCGATGCCGGCGGGCGTTCGTGCCGATCGCCGGACTGCACCACGCGGCGCGCGACCGGGCGGCCGGTTTCTGCGTTTTCAACGATTGCGGCGTTGCGATCGAGATCCTGCGCGAGCGCCACGGCCTGCGCCGGATCGCGTACGTCGACATCGATGCGCACCACGGCGACGGGGTCTACTACGCGTTCGTCGCGGACGAGTCGGTCTACGTCGCGGACATCCACGAGGACGGGCGGCACCTGTATCCCGGGACCGGCGCGCGCGAGGAGACCGGCCGCGGCGCGGCCGCCGGCACGAAACTGAACCTGCCGCTGCCGCCCGGCGCGGACGATCGGGCATTCGCCGCCGCGTGGGACGAGGTCGAGGCGTTCCTCGACCGGTTTCCGAGCGACTTCATCCTGTTCCAGTGCGGCGCGGACGGCCTCGCCGGCGATCCGTTGACCCACCTCGGGTTCACCGAGGCCGCGCATGCGCATGCGGCGCGCCGGCTCGGCGCGATCGCCGACGCGCAGGGCCATGGCCGGGTGCTCGGGATGGGGGGCGGGGGCTACGACCGGTCCAACCTCGCGCGCGCCTGGTGCGCGGTCGTGGACGCGTTTGTCGCTGGGGACGAGTGGGCCGATCCGTTATAATGAGCGGCTACTTTCCGGAGACCCGTTCATGTTCCATTCGCAGATGACGATCGAGGGATTCGACGACGAGCTCGCGCGCGCGATCGCCGACGAGCGGCAGCGCCAGGAAGACCACATCGAGCTGATCGCGTCGGAGAACTACACGAGCCCGCGGGTGCTCGCGGCGCAAGGGTCGGTGCTCACGAACAAGTATGCGGAAGGCTATCCGGGCAAGCGCTACTACGGCGGCTGCGAGTTCGTCGACATTGCGGAGCGGCTCGCGATCGAGCGCGCGAAGGCGCTGTTCGGCGCCGCATTCGCGAACGTCCAGCCGCACTCCGGGTCGCAGGCGAACCAGGCGGTGTACTTCTCGCTGCTGACCCCGGGCGACACGATCCTCGGGATGAGCCTCGACCACGGCGGGCACCTCACCCACGGCGCGAAGGTGAACTTCTCCGGGAAGCTGTTCAAGGCGGTGCAGTACGGCGTGAAGCCGCAGACCGGCGAGATCGACTACGACCAGGTCGAGCGCCTCGCGATGGAGCACCGGCCGAAGCTCGTCGTTGCGGGCTTCTCGGCGTACTCCCGCGTGATCGACTGGGCACGCTTCCGGCGGATCGCGGATGCGGTCGGCGCGCACTTCCTCGTCGACATGGCGCACGTCGCCGGACTCGTCGCCGCCGGGGTCTATCCGAACCCCGTGCCGATCGCCGACGTCGTCACGACGACGACCCACAAGACCCTGCGCGGTCCGCGCGGCGGCCTGATCCTCGCGCGGCCGAACGAGGAGATCCACAAGAAGCTCAACTCGACGGTGTTCCCGGGCATCCAGGGCGGTCCGCTGATGCACGTGATCGCCGCGAAGGCGGTCGCGTTCCAGGAGGCGCTGCAGCCGGCGTTCAAGGCGTACGCGGAGCAGGTCGTCGCGAACGCGCGCGCGCTCGCCGCGGCGCTGCAGAAGCGCGGGTTCCGGATCGTCTCCGGCGGCACCGACAACCACCTGTTCCTGCTCGATCTGACGACCAAGAGCGTGACCGGGAAGGACGCCGACGCCGCGCTCGGGCGCGCGCACATCACGGTCAACAAGAACGCGGTGCCGAACGATCCGCGCCCGCCGACGGTCACGAGCGGCCTGCGGATCGGGACCCCGGCGATCACGACCCGCGGCTTCAAGGAGCCCGAGATGGAGCGGCTCGCGACCTGGATCGCCGACCTGCTCGATCACTTCGGCGACGAGGGGGTCGTCGAGCGGGTACGTTCGGAAGTCGTCGCGCTGTGCGCGCGCTTCCCCGTGTATGCGTGAGGCGCGGACCGGCCGCGGGCGCGGCCCCGTGAGCGTGCGCGATGCATTGTCCATTCTGCGGCCACACGGAGACTAAGGTCATCGATTCACGGCTCGCGGGCGAGGGACGCCAGATCCGTCGTCGCCGCGAGTGTCTCGCGTGCGCGGAGCGGTTCACCACGTTCGAATCGGCGGAGTTGCTGCTGCCGGTCGTCGTGAAGAGCGATCGCAGCCGCGAGCCGTTCGACGAGAACAAGTTGCGCGCGGGCATGCAAAAGGCGCTGGAGAAACGTCCGGTGAGTCGCGAGACGATCGACGACGCGGTCGCGCGGATCTGTCATCGGCTGCGCAGCCTCGGGGAGCGCGAGATCGCCTCGCGTGCGGTCGGGGAGATGGTGATGGAGGAGTTGCGCCACCTCGACGAGGTGGCGTACGTGCGCTTCGCATCGGTGTACCGGAGCTTCCAGGACGTCGAGGCGTTCCGGACCGAGATCGACCAGCTGCGGCGGCATCCGCGCCGGCGCGAGTCGAGCAAGGACCAGCTGCCGCTGCTGCCCGGCGGCGACACGAACGGCGAGCGCGAGTGAGCGCGGACCGCGCGGATGCCGACGCAATGCGCCGAGCGATCGAGCTCGCCGCGCGCGGCCTGTTCACGACCGACCCGAATCCGCGCGTCGGCTGCGTGATCCTGCGTGACGGGCGCGTCGTCGGCGAGGGCTGGCACCGCCGGGCCGGGGAGCCGCATGCCGAGGTGATCGCGCTGCGGGCGGCGGGCGAGGCGGCGCGCGGCGCGACCGCGGTGGTCACGCTCGAGCCGTGTTGCCACACCGGGCGCACGCCGCCGTGCGCC
>JAJXYU010000249.1 GCA_021780395.1 Pseudomonadota bacterium | reverse complement strand
GTTCGGCTCCTGCCGCCTGTGCGTCGTGCAGATCGAGGGCGTGAAGGGACTGCCGGCGTCGTGCACGACGCCGGTCGCGTCGGGAATGAAGGTCTCCACGCAGAACGATCGGCTCGCGAAGGTGCGTCGCGGGATCATGGAGCTCTACATCTCCGATCACCCGCTCGACTGCCTGACCTGTCCCGCGAACGGCCACTGCGAACTGCAGGACATGGCCGGCGCGGTCGGCCTGCGGGAAGTGCGTTACGGCTACGCGGGCGAGAACCACCTCGACGCGAAGAAGGACACGAGCAATCCGTACTTCACCTTCGATCCGGCGAAGTGCATCGTCTGCTCCCGCTGCGTGCGGGCCTGCGACGAGCGCCAGGGGACCCTCGCGCTCACGATCGAGGGGCGCGGGTTCGCGTCGAAGGTCGCGGCGAGCCAGGGCGAGACCTTCCTCGACTCCGAGTGCGTGTCCTGCGGAGCCTGCGTGCAGGCCTGCCCGACCGCGACGCTCTCCGAGAACACCCTGATCGAGAAGGGCCAGGCCGAGCACAGCGTCGTGACGACCTGTGCGTATTGCGGGGTCGGCTGCTCGTTCCGCGCGGAGATGCGCGGTGAGGAGATCGTGCGGATGGTGCCGAACAAGGACGGCCACGCGAACCACGGTCATTCCTGCGTGAAGGGCCGGTTCGCGATCGGCTACGCGTCGCACCCCGACCGGATCGTGAAGCCGATGATCCGCGCGAAGATCAGCGATCCGTGGCGCGAGGTGAGCTGGGACGAGGCGATCGCGTACGCATCATCGGAACTCAAGCGCATCCAGCAGAAATACGGCCGGGATTCGATCGGCGGGATCACCTCGTCCCGCTGCACCAACGAGGAGACCTACCTCGTGCAGAAGCTGGTCCGCGCCGGCTTCGGCAACAACAACGTCGACACCTGCGCGCGCGTGTGCCATTCGCCGACCGGCTACGGCCTGAAGAACACCCTCGGCGAGTCGGCCGGCACCCAGAGCTTCGATTCGGTGATGCAGGCGGACGTGATCTTCGTGATCGGTGCGAACCCGACCGACGCCCACCCGGTGTTCGGCTCGCAGATGAAGCGGCGGCTGCGCGAGGGCGCGCAACTCATCGTCGCGGACCCGCGCCGGATCGACCTCGTGCGCACGCCGCACGTCGCCGCCGCGCACCACCTGCAGTTGCGCCCGGGAACGAACGTCGCGCTGCTGAACAGCCTCGCGCACGTCGTGGTGACCGAAGGACTGGTCGACGAAGCCTTCGTTCGGGCGCGCTGCGAGGCGCCGGCGTTCGACAAGTGGCGGCGATTCGTCGCCGAGGAGCGCAACTCGCCGGAGGCGATGGAAGCCGTGACCGGCGTCCCGGCGGCCACCGTGCGCGCGGCCGCGCGGCTGTACGCGACCGCGGGCAATGCGGCGATCTATTACGGCCTCGGGGTCACCGAGCACAGCCAGGGCTCGACCGCCGTGATGGCGATCGCGAACCTCGCGATGGCGACCGGCAACCTCGGGCGCGAAGGCGTCGGCGTGAACCCGCTGCGCGGCCAGAACAACGTGCAGGGCTCCTGCGACATGGGCTCGTTCCCGCACGAGTTCCCGGGCTACCGCCACGTGAGCGACGACGCGGTGCGCGGTTCGTTCGAGCGCGCCTGGGGCGTGAGCCTGCAGAACGAGCCGGGCCTGCGGATCCCGAACATGTTCGAGGCGGCGCTCGACGGGGAGTTCAAGGCGCTCTACGTCGAGGGCGAGGACATCGCCCAATCGGATCCGAACACCCAGCACGTGACCGCGGCGCTCACCGCGATGGAGTGCGTGATCGTGCAGGACCTGTTCCTGAACGAGACCGCCAAATTCGCGCACGTGTTCCTGCCGGGATCGACCTTCCTCGAGAAGGACGGCACGTTCACGAACGCCGAACGCCGGGTCTCGCGCGTACGCAAGGTCATGGAGCCGAAGACCGGGTACGCGGACTGGGAGGTGACGCAGCTGCTCTCGAACGCGATGGGCTATCCGATGAGCTATCGGCACCCGTCCGAGATCATGGACGAGATCGCGCGCCTCACGCCGACCTTCACCGGGATGAGCTTCGAGAAGATCGACCGCCTCGGCAGCGTGCAATGGCCGTGCAACGACGCGCACCCGCAGGGCACGCCGACGATGCACGTCGATGAATTCGTGCGCGGCAAGGGACGCTTCCTCGTGACCGAGTACGTGCCGACGAACGAGAAGGTCACCCAGCGGTATCCGCTGCTGCTCACGACCGGGCGCATCCTCTCGCAGTACAACGTCGGCGCGCAGACGCGGCGCACGCCGAACGTGCAGTGGCACGACGAGGACCGGCTCGAGATCCATCCGCACGACGCCGAAGAGCGCGGCGTCTCGGATGGCGACTGGGTCGGCATCGCGAGCCGCGCCGGCGAGACCGTGCTGCGCGCGGACGTGACCGAGCGCGTGCAGCCGGGCGTGGTCTACACGACGTTCCACTTCCCGGACTGCGGCACGAACGTGATCACGACCGACAACTCGGACTGGGCGACCAACTGCCCGGAATACAAGGTCACCGCGGTGCAGGTCACGCGCGTGAGCCAGCCGTCGCAGTGGCAGCGGCGCTTCCGCGAGCAGCGCGAGACGCAGGAGACGCTGTTGCGCGGCGCGGACGTGTTCGTGACGAAGTGATGCCGACATGAGCGACGATCAACTGGTCAAGATGGCGAACGACATTGCGGCGTTCTTCCACGGCGAGCCGAACCGCGAGGACGCGGTCGGCGGGATCGTGAATCACATCCAGAAGTTCTGGACGCCGCGCATGCGCGAGAAGCTCATCGAGCGCGTGCGCGCCGGCGGGAACGGCTTCGCGGATCTCGCGCTCGAGGCGGCGCGCCGGATCGCGAACGCGGAGTCGCCCGCGGCCCGGCCCTAGGCCCCGGGGCCCTCGATCGCGAGCACGATCTTGCCGACGTGCGCCGACGACTCCATCAGGCGATGGGCGGCGGCGGCCTCGGCGAGCGGGAACGTCGCGTGGACCATCGGCCGCACCGTGCCGGCGCCGAGCAACGGCCACACGTGGCGGCGCAGTCCCTCGGCGATCGCCGCCTTCTGGGCGACCGAGCGCGGCCGCAGCGTCGAGCCGGTGACGGTGAGGCGCTTGCGCATCACGAGGCCGAAATCCACCTCCGCGCGCTCCCCGCCCTGCAGCCCGATGATCACGATGCGTCCTTCGACCGCTGCCGCGGCGAGATTGCGCGCGACGTAGGGCCCCGCGACCATGTCGAGGATCAGGTCGGCGCCGTGGTTCTTCGTCTCCTGCGCGACGACGGCGACGAAGTCCTCGGTCCGGTAGTCGATACCGCGCACGGCCCCGATCCGCTCGCACGCGCGCGCCTTCGATTCGCTGCCCGCAGTCGCGAGCACGCGCGCACCGAACGCGGTCGCGAGCTGGATCGCGACCGTCCCGATCCCGCTGGTGCCGCCGTGGATCAGTACGGTGTCGCCCGCCTTGCAGCCGCCGCGCTCGAACAGGTTCGTCCAGACCGTGAAGAAGGTCTCCGGAATCGCCGCCGCCTCGACGAGGTTCAGCCCCGGCGGGATCGCGAGGCACAGCGGCGCCGCGGCGACCGCGTATTCGGCATACCCGCCCCCCGCGAGCAGCGCGGTCACGCGATCACCGAGCGCGAGCCCGCCGACCCCGTCGCCGAGTTCGACGATCTCGCCGGCGATCTCGAGTCCGAGGACGGCCGAGGCGCCCGGCGGTGGCGGATAGGCGCCGCGCCGCTGCAGCACGTCGGGGCGATTCACCCCGGCCGCGGCGACCCGCACCAGCACCTCGCCGGCGCCCGGGCGCGGCACCGGGCGGGTAGCGAGCACCAGCTGCTCGGGACCGCCCGGCGTCTTCACATCGATCACCGACATCGTCGAGGGCAGTTGCGACATGGAGATCTCCGGTAGGGGACTTCAGCTCGATCCGCCGAGCAATCCGGCGCCGACGTTGATCGCGAAGCCGAGGATCGCGGCGTTGAACAGGAACGACACCAGGGTTTGCGCGATCACGACGCGGCGGATCGACGTGTCGGTGGTCGACACGTCCGAGGTCTGGCACGCGCACGCGATCGTGAACGAGAAGTACGCGAAGTCCCAGAAGACGGGCATCGCGGTGCCGGGGAACTCGAGCGGCGGGCGGCGCACGCCGCCGCCATAGAACATCTCCGCGTACTGCGCGGTGAACACGGTCGGGACGAGCGCCCACGAGGACAGCAGCGTCAGCGCCGCGAGCACGGTGTGCGCGACGCGCTCGGCACCGCTGACCTGCCGGACCGTCGCGAGCATCGCGACGATCGCCGCGAGGCTGAGCACCGCCGCGCACACGATGATGACGGAGATCGCGGTGGTGCCGGAGTCCTCCTCGTCGTAGCGGCGGCTGATCTGCTCCGCCGACAGGCTCCGCATCCAGCGGAAAATCAAGGCGAGGTACACGAACACCGCGGCGTTCCAGGCGAGCAGCGCGCGGCTCAAGCTCGGCCACGCGTGCGGCAGCGCGAGGTCGGTCAGCACGCCGGCGGCGACCGCGACCAGGAGTCTCGGATGATTGCGGACGAATTTCTGCATGGGCGGATGTGCGGCCCACCAGACTCCCGGCCGCAGCCCGAAGTGTACGCGCTCGGGCCTCACGGGCGCCACCGTCCGAGCTTGCGATGCGCGCGACCGGGTCGATATGCTCTGCACCCGTCCCTCGCAGGAGTCCCGCCGCGATGAACTCGACTGCCCCACAACTCCCCGCACACCCCGTGCTCGCCGGACAGAAGGCGCTGGTGACCGGCGCGAACTCCGGCATCGGGCGCGCGATCGCGGTCGCGCTCGGCGCCGCCGGCGCCGACGTCGTCGTGAACTACGTGGTCGGCGACGACGCCGCGCGCGCGGTCGTCGACGAGATCCGCGGCCACGGCGTGAACGCGATCGCGATCAAGGCCGACGTGTCCTCGGAAGCCGACGTCGAACGGATGTTCGCGGAGGCGATCCGCGAGCTCGGCACGATCGACGTGCTGGTCGCGAACGCGGGTCTGCAGCGCGACTCGGCGTTCCACGAGATGACGATCGAGCAATGGAACACGGTGCTCAACATCAACCTGACCGGCCAGTTCCTGTGCGCTCGCGCCGCGGTTCGCGAATTCATGCGCCGCGGCGTGGTCCCGTCGGTCTCGTGCGCGGCCGGCAAGATCATCTGCATGAGCTCGGTGCACCAGACGATCCCGTGGGCGGGTCACACGAACTACGCGACCTCGAAGGGTGGGATCAAGCTCCTGATGGAGAGCCTCGCGCAGGAGGTCGCCCCGTTGCGGATCCGCGTGAACGGCATCGCGCCCGGGGCGATCCGCACCCCGATCAACACCTCGGCGTGGAACACGAAGGCGGCCTACGATCGGCTGATGACGCTCGTGCCGTACGGGCGCATCGGGGAGCCCGAGGACATCGCCCGCGCCGCGGTGTGGCTCGCGTCCGACCACTCCGACTACGTCGTCGGCACGACGCTCTACGTCGACGGCGGCATGACGCTCTACCCCGGGTTCGCGACCGGCGGATAGACGGTGAAGGTCGCCCGGGCGGAGCGCGCACCCGAGGACTCGCTTCCGTCCGACGTCCGTCGGCTGCTCGCGACGCGCGCGGTGCGCAGCCTCGGACAGGGCGTGACGGTCGCGAGCTTCACGCTCTATCTGCATGCGCTCGGCTATCGCGGTGCCGAGATCGGCGCGGTCCTGATGGCCGGCCTCGCGTTCGGCGTGCTGATGACGCTCGTCGTCGGCCCGATGAGCGACCGGCGCGGCAGCCGCGGACTGTTGCTGATCTACGAAGCGGCGGCGGCCGCCGCCGCGCTCGCGGCGATGCTCTCGAGGAACGAGGCCGTGCTGATCGTCGCCGCGACGATCGCCGGGTTCGGCCGCGGCGCGAACGGCGCCGCCGGTCCGTTCGCGCCGGTCGAGCAAGCCTGGATCGCGCGCGAGACCGACGGTGCCCAGCGGCGCCGCGCGCTGTCGTTGAACGCGACCCTCGGGTTCCTCGGGATGGCGGCCGGCGCGGCGCTGGTCGCCCTGCCGGCGGCGGTCGGCCGGGGATTCGAGGACGTCGCGAGCTACCGGTGGCTGTTCTTCGTCCCGCTCGCCGGTTCCCTGGCCGGGATCGCGCTGATCGCCGGCGCGCGCGAGCCGCGCGCCCGCGTGAGCGTCCTCGCGCAGCGCGCGGCACCCACGCCGGACGCGGCGTCGGAAGCCGCGCGGGTGATCCGTCGCGAGAACCGCGACCTGCGGCGCCTCGCGACGACCAATGCGGTGAACGGGCTCGCGATCGGGATCATCGGCCCGCTGATGGCGTACTGGTTCGCGCGCCGTTTCGGGGAGCTGCCGGCCGCGATCGGTCCGGCGCTCGCGCTCGCGTTCCTGCTCGCCGCGGCCGGCACGGTGCTCACGCGCCGCCTCGGCGAGCGGCTCGGCACCGTCGCCTCGGTGGTCGGGATGCGTTCGGTCGGGCTCGTCGCGCTGCTCGCGACCCCGCTCGTGCCGCGCTTCGGCGAGGCGGTCGCGCTCTACGCGCTGCGCGCGGTGTTCAACCAGGGCACCGCCGGCGCGCGCCAGGCGATCGCGGCGAGCCTCACGCGACCCGAGCGTCGCGGGCTCGCGGCGAGCGTGCAGAGCCTGTCGCTGCAGCTGCCGCGCGCGGTTGGACCGCTGATCGGCGGCTCCCTGATCGGCAGCGGTCATTACGTGCTGCCGTTCCTGATCGGCGCGGTCCTGCAGGGCCTCTACCTCGTCCTGTACTGGCGCTTCTTCGGCGGCCTCGACGCGGCGGAAGGCTGATCCGGGGCGGCTCTTGCGCGGCGTCGCCGACCGGTTAACATCGATCGGCGGCGCGCGGCCGCGCGCCCGCAAAGGAGCCTCGACGATCCCATGACAAAGACGATTCACGAGCCCGCACGCGCGGTCGACGTGGTGACCGAGACCGACGTGCTGGTCGTCGGCAGCGGACCCGGCGGACTCGCGGCCGCGCTCGCCTCCGCCCGCGCCGGCGTCGCGACCGCGCTGCTCGAGCGCAACGGCTGCTTCGGCGGCAACATCACCCAGGTCGGCGTCGAGGGTTTCGCGTGGTATCGCCACGAGCAGACGATCGACTCCGAAGGGATCGGCCGGGAGTTCGAGGACCGGGCGAAGTCGATGGGCGCGGCCTTGCCGGAGCCGCAGTCGATCAGCCACGCGCTCGACGCCGAGATGTTCAAGTGGGTCGCGGACACGCTCGTCGAGGAAGCCGGCGTGACGCCGCTCCTGCACCGGCTGTGCGTCGCGCCGATCCTCGAGGACGGTGCGATCCGCGGCGTGATCACCGAGAGCAAGGCCGGCCGCGAAGCGATCCTCGCGCAGCGCGTGATCGACGCGACCGGCGATGCCGACCTCACCGCGCGCGCCGGCGCCCCGGTCCGCAAGACCCCGCGCGAGGAGATGATGGCCGCGTCGGTGATGTTCTCGATGTGCGGCGTCGACAAGCGCCGCTTCATGGAGGCGGTCAAGGCCGACCCGCAGACCTATCACGACTGGGTCGGCAACGGCGAGTGGAACATCGAGACGACCGGAAAGGAAGACGCGCTGTTCTCGCCGTTCCTGCGCAAGCCGTTCAAGCAGGCGGTCGCGGCCGGGGTGATCCCGGCGCGCTTGAGCACGATCGCCGGCACCTGGGGCACGGTCAGCGACCAGGGAGACCTCACCTATCTCAACCTGATCCACCTGCCGGGGATCGACGGGACCGACCCGGCGGACCTGACGCGCGGCGAGATCGAGGGGCGCCGCCAGGCGATCCACGCGGTCGAGGCCCTGAGGCGATTCATGCCGGGATGCGATCGCGCGAAGCTGCGCAACTTCGGGATGACGATCGGCATCCGCGATACCCGCAAGATCGACGCGGTGTACAACCTGACCGCGGCCGACGTGCGCGAGCAGGGGCGTTTCGAGGATTCGATCGGGATCTTCCCGGAGTTCATCGACGGCTACGGTCTGCTGATCCTGCCGACGACCGGACGGTATTTCCACGTGCCGTACCGGGCGCTGCTGCCGAAAGGCGTCGCGAATCTGCTGGTCGCGGGACGCTCGATCGGCGGCGACAAGGTGTCCCATGCGGCGGTTCGCAACATGATGTGCTGCGCGGTGAGCGGCCAGGGCGCGGGCGTCGCCGCGGCGATCGCCTGCAAGACCGGCGCGTCGTTCGAGCGGATCGACCTCGCATCGGTGCAGGCGGAATTGCGGCGTCAGGGGGCGCGGATCCGGTGAACGCGGTGGACCGGGCGGTCGCGACCCGCGCGGCCGCGCCGGCCTCGCGGCGCTGGTGGGTGCTCGCGCTGTGCAGCGCGACCATCGCCGGCTGCTATTACGAGTACGACGCGATCGCACCGATCGCCGGATTCCTGCGCGCCGATCGGGGATTCAGCCAGGCGCAGATCGGGATGCTGAACGCGGTGTTCAGCCTGCCGAACGTGGTGCTCGCGCTGGCCGGCGGATTGCTGATCGATCGCTACGGATCCGCGCGAGTCGCGCTGTGGACCGCCGGCCTGTGCTTCCTCGGCGCGGTGCTGACCGCGATCGGCACTCCCTACTCGGTGATGGTGCTCGGCCGGCTGATCTTCGGCGTGAGCGAGGAAGCGCTGTTCATCGCGCTGCTCGCCGCGCTCGCGCAATGGTTCGCGGACGGCGGCACCGCGTTCGCGATGGCGCTGTTCTTCAGCCTCGCACGCATCGGCTCCTACGCGGCCGACACGTCCCCCGCCTGGGCGCGATCGGTCTACGCGCACGGCTGGCAATGGCCGCTGGGGCTCGGTGCGGCGATCACCGGCGCCGGCTTTCTCGCGGCGGTGGCATACCGAACCGGATTCGGCGCCGCCGGGCCCGCGCCGCGACCGGCCGCGTCCGCCGAGCGCCTCGTCTGGCGCGACGTGTGGCGGTTCGACCGATCGTTCTGGTACATCCTCGCGCTGAACGTGCTGTTCGCGTCGGTGTTCTTCCCGTTCCGCAGCACCTTCGCGATCGAGTACTTCCAGGACGCGAAGGGCTTGAGCCTGCGCGCGGCCGGGCTCGCGAACAGCTGGGTGTTCTTCGCCGCGATCTTCGCGACGCCGCTGTTCGGGTGGATCGCGGACCGGTTCGGTCACCGCGCGTTGATGATGACGATCGGCACGCTGCTGCTGCCGACCACGTTCCTGATCCTCGGCGTGACGCACTGGAGCCTGTGGATCTCGACGGCGTTGATGGGCGTGAGCTTCTCGGTCGTCCCGGCGGTGATCTGGCCCGCGACCGCGATGCTGGTCGAGTCGCGTCGCCTCGGCACCGCGTACGGGTTGATCAACATGCTGCAGAACGTCGGTCTCGCGGCCTGCAATCTCGCCGCCGGCTGGCTGAACGATCGGGCGCACGCCGGACCGCGCAATCCCGCCGGTTACGATGCGATGCTCTGGTTCTTCGGATCGATCGGCTTGGTCGCGTTCCTCTCGGTCGCGAGCCTGTGGTGGCGGGAGTCCGGCCCGAGCGGGCACGGCCTCGAACGCGCGCACGCGCCCGACGCGACGACGATCGATTGAGGACCGCGCCGCGCAGCGCAAGTTCCCGACTTCTTTTTCCTTGCACGCGCGTGCAAGGTATGCGAGCGTCCCGGGCCAAATCGTGACGCCTCATCGACCATCGATCCCGGCGGAAGCGCGCGCGCCGCGCGCGCCGGGGCGGCACAGCGGCGCGCACCGGAGGTTCGCGGCGATCGCCATCGCCGGCGTCGCGGTGGCCGGCTGCGCGGTCGGCCCGCGGTTCATCGCACCGCCTCCGCCCGTGAATGCCGCCTACGCGAACGTCCCCTTGCGGCCGACCGCGGCGACGCCCGGAGTCCCCGGCGGCGCCTCGCAGCGCTTCGTGATCGACGCGGCAATCGGCGCGCGCTGGTGGACGCGCTTCGGCTCGCCGGCGCTCGATCGGCTGGTCGCCCGGGCGATCGAGCACAACCCGGACCTCGGTGCCGCCCGCGCGGCGCTCGAGGCCGCGCACGACGAAGAACTCGCGGCCCGCGGCGCCTACGCGCCGAGCGTGAGCGCCGGCTTCGCCGCGAGTCGCGCACGCCAGTCGGCGCTGCTCGCGCCGGTCCCGAACTACCCGGCGGTGCCGAACGAATTCCAGTACGACCTGTACACGCCGGGTGTCGTCGTCTCCTACGTGCCGGACGTGTTCGGCCTGAACCGTCGCACCGTCGAGATCGCCGGCGAGCAGACCCGGGCGGCGCGCTTCGAGGTGGCCGCGACCTACGAGACGCTGGCAGCGAACGTCGCGGTCGCGGCGATCGAGGAAGCCGCGCTGCGCGCCGAGGTCCATGCGACGCGCCGGCTCGTCGCGAGCGACCGGTCGGTCACGCGGATCCTGAGGCTGCGGTATCGCCAAGGTTATTCGAGCCGGGTCGACCTCGCCGCCCAGCAGGCGCAAGCCGCCACGGTCGCGGCGACCCTGCCGCCGCTCGAGAAGGCGCTCGCCGAGCAGCGCGACCTGCTCGCCGCGCTGCTCGGCGATCCGCCGAACCGCCGCCGCGACCGGCTCGATCTCGCCGCCCTGCACCTGCCCGAGCGCCTGCCGGTCAGCCTGCCGTCGCGCCTCGTCGAACAACGACCGGACGTCCGGCAGGCGCAGGCGAACCTGCATGCGGCGAGCGCCGCGGTCGGGGTCGCGGTCGCCGAGCGCTTTCCGAACCTGATCCTGTCGGCGAACGTCGGCAGCACCGCGCTCGCGATCTCGGACCTGTTCACCGGCGGGACCGGGTTCTGGGGCATCGGCGCGTCGCTGACCGCGCCGGTCTTCGAGGGCGGCGCACTGCGCGATCGTGAAAGAGCGGCCCGGGCGAGCTTTCGCGAGGCCGCCGAGCAGTACCGGAGCACCGTGCTCACGGCGTTCCAGAACGTCGCCGACAGCCTGGCGGCGCTCGATCAGGACGCGGCCGGGCTGCGGGCCGCGGCCGCGGCCGAGCGCGCGACCAAGCGCGCGTTCGAGCTGACTCGCCGGCAACGCCTCGCCGGCTATGCCGGCGACGTCACGTTGTTCGGCGCCGAACAGACGTATCTCCAGGCCCGAATCGGGCTGATCCAAGCTCAGGCGAATCGCTTCGCCGACACCGTCGCGCTGTTCCAGGCGCTCGGCGGCGGCTGGTGGCGCAACGCCGACCTTGCGGGTGAGGAACGATGAACGACA
>JAJXYU010000215.1 GCA_021780395.1 Pseudomonadota bacterium | reverse complement strand
CGACGCGCGCAAGCCGCCCTACGACAAGGGCGCGCTCGGCGAGCGGATGCTCGCCGACATGCGCGCGGCGATCGCGTCGAAGTCCGGCGGTGTGTTCTCCTACGCGGTCAGCAATTACGATCGCTCGATCGGTGCGCGGGTCTCCGGCGAGATCGCGCGCCGCTGGGGCAACACCGGGATGGCGGACGCACCGATCGTCGTGAACCTCGCCGGCTCCGCGGGTCAGAGTTTCGGTGTGTGGAACGCGGGCGGTCTGCACCTGCGCCTCGAGGGCGAGGCGAACGATTACGTCGGCAAGGGCATGGCCGCGGGCAAGATCGTGCTCAAGCCCCCGGCCGCGTCGGGCTTCGTCGCGCGCGAGACCGTGATCATGGGAAATACCTGCCTGTACGGCGCGACCGGCGGCGAACTGTTCGCCGCCGGCGTCGCCGGCGAGCGCTTCGCGGTCCGCAACTCCGGCGCGATCGCGGTCATCGAGGGTGCGGGCGACCACTGCTGCGAGTACATGACGGGCGGCGTCGTCTGCGTGCTCGGCCGTACCGGCGTGAATTTCGGCGCCGGATTCACCGGCGGCTTCGCTTACGTGCTCGACCTGGAGCGTGATTTCGTCGATCGCTACAACCACGAGCTGATCGACATCCATCGCGTCTCGCCCGAAGGCATGGGCCCCCACGTGCAGCACCTGTACGGTCTGATCGAACAGCACGTCGCCGAGACCGGCAGTGTCTGGGGCGAACAGTTGCTGGCCGACTTTCGCAGCTACGTCGGCCGTTTCTGGGTCGTGAAGCCGAAAGCCGCCGCAATCGGCTCGCTGCTCGAGAACCTGCGCCGCGCGGCTTGACGCGGCCGCTACCGACGGAACGCCTCGATGGCCGACAAGACCCTGCAATTCCTCGAAGTCCCGCGCCGCGACCCGGACAAACTCCCGGTCGAGGAGCGTGCGCGGCAATTCCGCGAGATCTACGCGCCCTACCCCGCGGAGGAGGCTGCGCAGCAGGCGGGCCGCTGTCTCGGATGCGGCAATCCGTTCTGCGAGTGGAAGTGCCCGGTGCACAACTACATCCCGAACTGGCTCGCGCTGATCGCCGACGGGAAACTCTTCGAGGCCGCGGAATTGTCGCACCAGACCAATTCCCTGCCGGAGATGTGCGGCCGGATCTGTCCGCAGGATCGCCTGTGCGAGGGCGCCTGCACGCTGAACGACGGACTCGGTGCGGTGTCGATCGGCGCGATCGAGCGCTACATCACCGACGAGGCCCTGAAGCGCGGCTGGAAGCCCGATCTGACGCGCGTGAAACCGACCGGCAAGCGGGTCGCGGTCGTCGGCGCGGGACCCGCGGGCCTCGCCTGCGCCGACGTGCTGGTGCGCAACGGCGTGCGTCCGGTCGTGTTCGACCGCCATCCGCGCATCGGCGGGCTGCTGACGTTCGGGATTCCGCCGTTCAAGCTCGAGAAGGACGTCGTCGAGAAGCGCCGCGAGATCATGGAGGGCATGGGCGTCGAGTTCCGCCTGGCCGTCGAGATCGGCCGCGACGTCGGCTTCGAGGCGCTGCTCGAGGAGTTCGACGCGGTGTTCCTCGGGATGGGCACGTACGGCGCGGTCAAAGGCGGGTTCGCGGGCGAGGATCTGCCGGGCGTCTACGATGCGCTGCCGTACCTGGTGTCGAACGTGCGCCGCGAACTCGGTCTCGCGGGTCCCGACGAGCTGATCGACCTGCGCGACCAGCAGGTCGTCGTGCTCGGCGGCGGCGATACCGGGATGGACTGCAACCGCACCGCGCTCCGCCAGGGAGCGGCGAGCGTGACCTGCACCTATCGGCGCGACGAGGCCAACATGCCGGGCTCGCGCCGCGACTACAAGAACAGCAAGGAAGAAGGCGTCACGTTCCTGTTCAACCGGCAGCCGATCGAAATCGTCGGCACCGATCGCGTGCAGGGTGTGAAGCTCGTCGAGACCCGGCTGGGTCCGGCCGACCGCCGGGGGCGCCGGACGCCGGAGGCCATTCCCGGGACGGAGCAGACGATTCCGGCGGACGCGGTCGTGATCGCGTTCGGCTTCCTGCCGAATCCCCCCGAGTGGTTCCCGCGACACGAGATCGCGCTGCACCCGAACGGCCGCGTGCGCGTCGCGACGCTCGGCGGACCGCGCTTCCAGACGACGAACCCGAAGGTGTTCGCCGGCGGCGACATGGTGCGAGGATCCGATCTGGTGGTCACCGCGGTGTTCGAAGGACGGCAGGCGGCGACCGGCATCCTGGAGTATTTGGGGGTCCGCCCGGCCGAGGAGTAAGGTGACGTCACGGAGGCTGCGATGACGACCTACACCACGGATCTCGAGAGCCCGGTCGGACGCCTGCGACTCTATGGGGATCGTCGGGCGTTGCTCGCGGTCCTGTTCGATTCGGAGGAGCCGCCCGCGCTCGCGGACGACGCGGATCCTGCGATCGAGGATCCGCGCGCGGGGGTATTGCCTGCCGCGGTCCGGCAGTTGCGCGAGTACTTCGACGGCGCCCGGCGCGAGTTCGACCTGCCGCTCGCCCCGCACGGCACGCCGTTCCAGCAGACGGTCTGGCGTGCGCTCACCCGGATCCCGTACGGACGGACCCTCGCGTACGGGGAGCTCGCGCGCCGGATCGGCAAGCCCGGCGCCGCCCGCGCGGTGGGCATGGCGAACCACCACAACCCCTTGTCGATCATCGTGCCCTGCCACCGCGTGATCGGTGCGGACGGCGCTCTGACCGGCTATGGCGGAGGGCTCGACCGCAAGCGCTGGTTGCTTGCGCTCGAGCACGGGACCGGGGTGCCGGCGCGGCGCCGATCGATGTCACACTAACGTCATACGTCGGTAAGAATCGCCGGTTTGAATCGACCGG
>JAJXYU010000024.1 GCA_021780395.1 Pseudomonadota bacterium | reverse complement strand
AGGTTCTGATAGGTGATCACCGCGGCGTAGTTCGGGATCTTCAGCTTCCCGAACGCGATCAACCCCGACGCGAGCAGCACCCCGAAGCCGAAGCCGAGGAAGCTCACGACGAGCGACTGATAGAAGATCATCGCGACGAGCTCGCTGCTCCTCGCGCCGATCGCCTTCAACGCGCCGAAACGCTCGAGGTTGTCGAGCACGAACATGTAGAACGTCTCGCCCGCGATCGACAGTCCGACGACGAAGCTGATCAGCGTCATGATCAGGATGTTCATTCCCATCGCGGTCTGGAACTCGTAGAAGCGGTCGTTCCGGGTCGTGAATTCGGCCGCGGTCAGCGCGCGGTAACCGAGCGCCCGCACCGCGCGCTGGATCCCGGCGACCGCCGCCGGCGACTTCGGATGGACGAGGATGAACGACATCACGTAGCGGGTCGACGGCAGATCCTGGGTCGCCCGCCCGTAGGTCGTGTACAGCGTCGGCAGGCCGAACAGGCTCCCGACCGGCACGCTCGCGATCCCGGCGATCACCCCGCGATGGTCGTTGATCTCGAAGGTCGTGCCGAGCCCGGGGCTGCCGAGCTTCGCGTAGTTCGCGTCGCGGACGACGAAGAACGCGCTGTTGCGGTAGATGTCCGGGATCCGGCCCTCGAGCAGCGGCGGCATGCCGAACAAGCTCGCATCGTCGAGCCCGACCACCGTCGCCGCCTGGTAATCGCCGTTCTCGAGACGCACGAGCCCGGCGCCGAGATACAGCGGCACCGCGTAGTCGACGCCGGGGACGCTGCGCACGACGTCGAGCACATAGTCGGGCATCGGAATGCTGTTCTGCGGCGTCTGCACGTTCGGGTCCATCACCCAGACGTCGGCGCCGATGTTGATGATGTTCGCGGCCGAGTGCTGGATGATGCCGAAGAACATCGAGGTCATCAGCATCATCAGGAACACCGCGAAGGTGATCCCGATCACCAGCGTGTAGAACTTGCCGCGGTCACCGAGCAGCAGTTTCAGCGCGAGCGTGAGGACGCCGCTCACGACCGCGGCCCCGCCCCGCTGGCGACGCCGGACGCCGGGTGCCCGGACGCCGGGTCCGAGGGCCAATCGCCGCCGAGCGCGACCAGCAGCGCGGCGGTGTCCTGCAGCCGCGCGGCCGCGATCCGCGCCGACGTGACGCGCGAGTTGCGATAGGCAACCTCCGCCGCGAGCGTCGCGCCGTAATCGGTGGCTCCCGCCCGGTAACCGGCCTGCGCGAGCCGCCACTGGGTGCGCAGCGCGGCCTCCAGACGCTGCTGGGCGCGCGCCGCCGCGCCGTCGTGCTCGAGCGCGCGCAGCGCGTCGGCGACCTGCCCGAACGCGCCGAGCACGGTGCTGCGATACACGGCGCGCGCGCTGTCGTACGCCGCATCGGCGGCGCGTTTTTGCGCGCGGAGCCTGCCGCCCGCGAAGATCGGCTGCGCGAGCGCGGCACCGAGGCTCCAGACGCCGCTCGATGCGTCGAGCAACCGCCCCGCATCGAGTGCGCTCGCACCGGCCGTCCCGGTGATCGTGACCAGCGGATAGAACTGCGCCTTCGCGATCCCGATTCCGGCGAGCGCGTAGCGCATCTGTTCCTCGGCGATGCGAACGTCCGGGCGCTGCCGCAGCAGCGCCGAGGGCAGCGCGATCGGAATCCGCCGCGGCAACGCCAGTTCGCCCAGCGTGAACGGCGCGCCGGAGCCGCGGCTCGGCGCATCGCCGAGCAGGACCGCGAGCACGTGGCGATCGACGGCGAGCTGCTGCTCGAGCGGAGGCAGCGCGGCCTCGCTCGCCGCGAGCTGCGCGCGCTGCGCCAGCACGCTCGAGAGGCTCGTGCCGCCGCCTCGGTATTGCGCCTCGGTCAGCCGCACCCAGCGCCGCTCGGCGACGATCACGGCGTTGACCGCGTCGA
The DNA here is from genome assembly GCA_021780395.1 of Pseudomonadota bacterium. The sequence goes on along the minus strand of JAJXYU010000024.1, from coordinate 951 downwards.
TCTGCGCGCGCGCCCCGGCCTCGCCGATCGCGGCGTCGACCACGTTGCCGGAGAGCGCCCATCGGGCCGCGGCGAGCGCGTACCGCTGCGCGTTCATCTGCGCCTGGCTGCTGCGGTAGACGAGATGGTTGATCCCGAAGAAGTCGGGGTAGTAGCTCACCGCGAGACCGTCGGTGAACAGCGAGAACGTCGATCCGGGCACGCGGCCACCGAAGCTCGCGCCGGAGCTCTTCGCACGCGAGGCGCCGAGATTCGCCGATACCTGCGGATAGAACGACGCGCCGACCGCCTGCAGGGTCGCGCGGGCGGCGCGCAGCTGGCTGCGCGCGGCGTCGATCGTCGGACTGTGCTGCAGCGCCCGACGGACCAACGCATCGAGCCGCGGCGAGCGATACAGCTGCCACCAGCGATCCGGCGGCGTCCCGCCGTACACCAGGTGCTGCGCGACGCCGCCCGGGCCGGCGTCCACGTGGTGCGGCGCGGGCACCGCGGTGTAATCCGCGGCGCTCGGCACCGACGGCCGGCGCAGCGGCGGTTCGAATCGGCACCCGGTGATCGCGACGCCGATCGCGAGCGCGCCGAGGCAGGCCCAACCGCCGGTCGCCGATCGCAGTCGTCGGCGGAATTCGGCTCCCGGAGTCGGTCGGCGAAGCACGGAACACCTCTCGGACGGCCGCGTTGGGAATCCCTCACGGCAGCGCCGAGACTCGGATGCTCGCGCGCGATCGATCCGGGGGGAATACGCGGATCCCGAATCGCGGGCGAGCCTCGGAACGGCGTGTTTGCGGCGAGGCTTGCGGCGCAACCGGCCTTGGATTGAAATGGCGCGATCGGCTGAACCTCGAGGAGTGAACCATGAAGATCCCAGTGATTGGCGCCGCGCTCGCGGCCTTGACGTTCGGCGTGGCCGCGGTCGCGGTCGCAGGCACCGCGCCGGCGGCCGCGAGCCGG
>JAJXYU010000101.1 GCA_021780395.1 Pseudomonadota bacterium | reverse complement strand
CGCCCCGTGCGGCGCGCGTCGCCGCGGGGTCGGCGCGATGCGCCGCGGCCGGCGCGATCCCGCGGGTGCGCCGGGATCGCGATTTGCTAAGCTCTCGCCGATGAAGTGGACCGTCCAGCGCTACGTGCTTCGCGAGGTCGTGCAGACCTGGCTCGCGGTGACCGGAGTGTTGGTGGCGATCCTGCTCGCAAACCAGCTGTCGCGGGTGCTCGGTGAGGCCGCAGACCATCATTTCGGCCGGCATGTCGTGCTCGACCTGATCGCGCTGGGGGCGATCATGAACCTGTCGGTCGTCGTCCCGGTGGGGCTGCTGCTGTCGATCGTCCTCGCGCTCGGCCGGCTCTATCACGACGGGGAGATGGCGGCGTTGCAGGCCTGCGGCTTCAACCCGGCGCGCCTCCTCGGACCGTTGTTCGGGGTCGCGACGGTGATCGCGATCGGGCTCGGCTGGCTCACCTTCGTGCAGGTGCCGCGGGCCGACCACCGCTCGCAGTTGCTGCGCCAGGCGGCCATGAAGGAGGCCGAGTTCGGCGAACTCGACGCGGGGCGCTTTCGCTCCTTCGCGAACGGCGGCGCGGTGTTCTACGCGGAGCGTGTCGACGCGGCCGGAGTGCTGCATGACGTGTTCCTGCAGCGCGAGCGCGCGTCGGGGCGGGTCGAGGTCGCGGTCGCCGCGACCGCGACCTACGCGCGCACCGGCGACGACGGACGGCGCCTGGTCACGCTCTACGACGGTCATCGCTACGAAGGCGTGCCGGGACAGGCGGATTTCCGCGTGATCAAGTTCCGCGAGCACGGCATACCGGTCGAGGTGCCGCCGGGGATCCAGGGTACGAACGATCCGGACACGCGTCCGACGCTCGAACTCCTGGCGACGCTCGATCCGGTCAGCATCGCGCAGCTCGAGTTCCGCAGTTCCTCGCCGATCATGGTGCTGCTGTTGACCTTGATCGCGCTGCCGCTGTCACGGCTGCGTCCGCGCGAGGGGCGCTACCGGCGTGTCGGGATCGCGATCGTCGTGTTCTTCGTCTACTCGAACCTGCTGTCCTTCGCGAAGGTCTGGCTCGAGAAGGGCGAGCTGTCGCCATGGATCGGCGTCTGGTGGATCCACGGGCTCGCACTCGCGCTCGGACTGCGCCTGTTGTGGCGGCAAGGGTTGATCGGCGGGGCGGGTCGTGCCGCCGTGGGGTCGCGATGAACATCCTCGATCGGTATCTCTACCGGACCGTCCTCTGGTACACGGTGCTGGCGACGGGCGTGCTGCTCACGCTCGGCGGGCTGTTCCTGTTCATCAGCCAGCAGGGCGACATCGGCGTCGGCAACTACACCGCTGCCGACGCGGTGCTGTACACGCTGCTGAACCTGCCGCAGCAGCTGTTCGAACTGCTGCCGATCGGCGCGATGATCGGCGCGCTGATGGGTCTCGGCAACCTCGCGGCCGGCAGCGAACTGGTCGTCACGCGCGCCTCGGGCGTGTCGATCTGGCGCGTCGCGCGTCCGGTCGCGCTGGCCGGCGCGACGCTGGCGATCGCGATGTACGGGATCGGCGAATACGTCGCGCCGCCGCTCGCGCAGTTCGCGCACACCGAAAAGACGACCAGCCGCCTCGCGGGGGTGAGTTTCGCGGGCCGCGCGAGCGCGTGGATCAAGGAAGGCAATCTGATCCTGCGCCTGCGGACGGCCGAGGTCGGACAGGTGTTCGGCGGCGCGGCGTTGTTCGAGTTGGACGGACCGGACCGGCTGCGCTCGATCCAGACCGCCGATTCGATCTCGGTCGCGGAACCCGGCCGGTGGATGCTCGAGAACGTGCGCACGACGACGTTCCAACCGGACCGTACCGTCGCGACGCACGCACCCGAAATCACGATCCGCTCGACGATCAATCCGGATTTCCTGCGGCTCGCGGCGGCCGATCCGGACCTGCTCACGTTGCGCGCGCTCGCGGCGTACATCCAGCACCTGCGCCACAACCACCTGCAGGCCATCCCCTACGAGATCGGATTCTGGTCGCGCATCGCGCGGATCTTCGCGGTGATCGTGGTCACCCTGCTCGCGTTGCCGTTCGTGTTCGGACCGTTGCGCACGACCGGTGCCGGCACGCGGACGGTCGTCGGGGTGCTGCTCGGCCTCGTGTTCTTCGTGATCAACGGGATCGGCGAGAAAGGGGGGCAGCTTTTCGGCTTGAACCCGATCGTGATCGGCTGGTTGCCGACCGCGGTGATCGCGGTCGGCACCCTGATCGCGATATCAAGGACCCGTTAGCCGGACGATGCGGGTGTCCGACATCCGATCCTGCAGCGCGAGCCCTTCGGAGTCGACGTAGAGCCACAGCACGCCGAGAGCGGCCGGCGCCCAGGCGACGATGGCCCAGAAGAAGCGGGAGATCGCCGCCCGCCAGGTCATGCGTCGCCCGCGGGGATCCACGGCGTGCAAGCGCCACGCGCGCATCCCGACCGTCTGGCCGCTGTGCACCCAGTTGATCACGAAATAACCGGCGACGATCGCGAACAATCCGCTGTGATACAGGCCGGCCCCGATGCCGCCGACCGAGTCGCGCAGCAGCGCCCGGCCGCCGGCGATCCACACCGCGGCCCAGGTGAAGAAGATCAGCGGCGCGAGGATCACGATGGCGTCATACAGGAGCGCCGCGAAACGGCGTCCAAAGCGCGCGCTCGTGCCGCTCGGCCTGCGGCCTTCCATCGCCGCCGCAGCGGTCATGAGGAACGGGTCTTGCGCTCGAGCAGCGCCTTGTTGTCGGTCAATATCCGCCGGACCTCGGCGAGCGCGGGCCGATCCGCCATCCGGGCGATGAGTTCGGGCAGTTCGTACCACTTGCGGCCCCATTGGATCAGTCGCGCCGCATCCGCGAGCACCTGAGCCTCCGGGGTGCCGGGCGCGGCGCCCGGCGCGG
>JAJXYU010000154.1 GCA_021780395.1 Pseudomonadota bacterium | reverse complement strand
TCGCGCGCCGGCGGCTGGGACCGGTCGCGGTCGGGCGCGAGCGGGCCGCGGCGGCCGATCTCCTGATCGCCGCGGGCTGCGACGTCGTCCTCTGCGATGACGGCCTGCAGCACTACGCGCTCGCCCGCGACGTCGAGATCGCGGTCGTCGACGGCGAGCGGCGCCTCGGGAACGGCCACCTGCTGCCGGCCGGTCCGCTGCGCGAGCCGGCGCGCCGCCTGCGCGAGGTCGACGCGGTCGTCGTGAACGGTGGCACCGCCGCCCCCGGGGAGCTCGCGATGCGCCTCGTTCCGGGCGATGCGGTACGGATCCGGGACGGGGCGAGGGCGCCGCTCGCGGCGTTCGCCGATCGCGCCGTGCACGCGGTCGCCGGGATCGGCAACCCGGCACGCTACTTCCGGATGCTGCGCGACGCGGGGCTCGATCCGATCGAACACCCGCTCGACGACCACGCGCGCATCGACGCGGCGGCGCTTCGGTTCGGCGACGACAAACCGGTGCTGATGACCGAGAAGGATGCCGTAAAATGCGCCGATCGGGCCGATGAGCGGCACTGGTACGTGCCGGTCGACGCGCGCTTCGACGCGGCCGACGAAGCGACGCTGCTCGGCAAGGTTCTGCGCTCGATCTGAGGTTCGCTGTGGACAAACGATTGCTCGATCTGCTGGTTTGCCCGATCTGCAAGGGGCCGCTGCGCTTCGTCAGCGGGGCGACGCCGGAACTCGTGTGCCGCACCGATCGACTCGCGTATCCGCTTCGCGAGGACATCCCGGTGATGCTGCCGGACGAGGCGCGCCCGCTCGCGGTCGACGACCCGCTGCTCGCTCGCTGAGCGCGGAGCACACCGGGTGTTCCACGTCGTGATCCCGGCGCGGTACGCGTCGACGCGCTTGCCCGCGAAGATGCTCGCACCGATCGCGGGTCGTCCGCTCGTGCAGTGGGTCTGGGAGCGGGCCTGCGCGAGCGGTGCCGAGCGCGTGATCCTCGCGACCGACGACGAGCGGATCCGCGAGGCCGCGCTCGCGTTCGGCGCCGACTGCGTGCTCACGGAGGCCGCGCATGCGTCGGGAACCGACCGGGTCGCCGAGGTCGCGCGCCGGCTCGCGCTGCCCGCGGACGCGATCGTCGTGAACGTCCAGGGCGACGAACCCCTGATCGACCCGTCGCTGATCCGTCGCCTCGCCGAAGCGCTCGCCGTGGATGCGTCGGCGCAGATCGCGACGATCGTCGCGCCGATCCGCGATCTGGCGCAGTTCCTCGATCCGAACTGCGTGAAGGCGGTCTGCGATGCCGCGGGTCGCGCGCTGTATTTCAGCCGGGCGCCGATCCCGTGGCCGCGCGACGCTGCGCCCGGCGCGCGCCCCGCGCGCTTCGACGGCGCGTGGCGGCACCTCGGGCTGTACGCGTACCGGGTCGCGGGACTCGCGCGCTTCGCGAGCCTCGCGCCGACGCCGCTCGAGTTGCGCGAGCGCCTGGAACAACTGCGCGCGCTCGAGCACGGCCTGCGCATCCGCGTGCTCGCGCTCGATGCGGCGCCGCCACCGGGCGTCGATACGCTCGAGGACCTCGAGCGCGTGCGCGCGATCCTCGCCGCGCGCGAGGATCGCAGCGGCGGCGCCGGACCGCGATAGCGATCCGCGATGCCGTACACGATCTCGCACACGGCCGCGGTCCTGCCGTTCTCGCGCTGGCTGAAGCCGCGCCGGCTCCTGTCGGCCGCGGTGATCGGCAGCATGGTCCCGGACTTCGGCTACCTGCTGCCGCATCGACCCCTGCACGCCGAGACGCATTCGCTGCACGGGCTCTTCACGCTCTGTGTGCCGGTGGGCCTCGCGTGCTATTGGCTGTTCCAGTGGCTGATCAAGCCGGCCGGGCTCGAGGCCCTGCCGGATGGCGCGTACGCGCGGGCGCGACCGGTCGCCGCGAGCGCGCGGATCGGCGCCGGGCGCGACTGGCTGCGGGCCGCGGTCGGGGTCTTCGCCGGCGCGGTCACGCACCTCGTGTGGGATGGCTTCACCCACGAGGGCGCGCGCGGGGTGCAGATGTTCCCGTCGCTCGCCGACACCTACGGCGACGTCGTCGGACACCGGATCGTGATGTACGCGATCCTGCAGCAGCTGAGCTCGCTCGCCGGGCTCGCGGTCGTGTTCTTCGTCGCGTGGCGGGCGCTCGCCGCACCGGGACCGACCCCGCCGCCGGAACGTCGGCTCGCGCGCGCGGAACGGACGGCCTGGGGCATCGCCTACCCGGCATTCGCGCTGTTCGCGAGCGCCGTCCTGCTCGCGGTCTCGGGCCTCGGGATCGGCCTGCACGCGTGGCTCGACTCGACCGCGATCGCGGTGCTGCGCGGGCTGGCGGTCGCCGCGGTCGCGGTCAGCGCGGCGCTGCGCTTACGCCTGCGCCACGTCCCACGGGGCCCGTCGATCGCCCGCTAGCGAGCCGGACTCGCGAGCGAGCGACGACGGGGAACGCCGCTGCGGTCAGTGGTCGTCGCGCTCCACGGCGTCCGGGCCGCCGGGCGAGGACGACCACACCACGTACTTGTCGCCGGACGCCGCCGCGGGTGCGGCCGGTTTCGCCGGCTCGGCCGGCGTCGGACGCGATTCGGCGATCGGTCGCGGCTCCGCCGACGGACGCGGCTCGTACCCGGCGATCGATTCCCGCGGCGCGAGCGGTTCGCGCGGCGCGGCGGGTTCGCGGGGCGCGAACGGTTCGTGCGAGGTCACCGGCTCACGTGCCGGTGTCCCGCCGGGGCTTGCGGTCGGGGCGGAGGGCGCCGACGGCGTCGAGGCGGGTGATGCCGCGGACGAACTCGGCGCGTCGCCGCTCGACGCGGCGCTCGACGCACCGCCGTCGCTCGGGGTTCCCGCGGGAGCCGTCCCCGTCGTACCGTCGCGGCGTCCGCGCCCAACGC
>JAJXYU010000193.1 GCA_021780395.1 Pseudomonadota bacterium | reverse complement strand
CCTTTTCCGGGGGGGCGTTCGGTTTCCGGGGGAGTAGCTCAGCTGGGAGAGCGTCGCGTTCGCAATGCGAAGGTCGAGGGTTCGATCCCCTTCTCCTCCACCACCCACCCTGCAACAGGAATCCTCGAGACCGCGCCGCCTCCTCGGGGTCTCGCACGGGTCCACGGCCCCGGTAGCTCAGTGGATAGAGCGAATGCCTCCTAAGCGTTAGGTCGCAGGTTCGATTCCTGCCCGGGGCACCACCACGGCGAATTACGAATTTCATATATAAATCAGTTAATTGCACTTCATCCGGAGAAAATGAGCGAGGTTTGGGTCGAGCCAGGGCGCGTCAGCCGGCTGGCGCGCGTCGCTCGTCGCCGGATTGCGTGGTTTTCCACGATCTTCCATCGGTCGATTCCTGCGATTCGAAATGAATTCGATTCTTGCCGGAGAACACATTGATGGTTCGGTAATCGATCGTCTTCGGGCCGTCGATATCCTGGCTCGAATAGACCCAACGGGCGCCGACGATCGTCAGCTGGCCGCGTCCGATAGCGCGGCCGTTTGGCAGAATGGTTTGCGTGTAATAGTGGTCCTTCGCGGCGGCGGGTACGAACACGATCAGTGCCATGGTCTTGCCGTTCACCGTTTGCTCGCAGGAATAGAATTTTCCCGTGCGTTCACAATGATCCCTTAATGTATCCCGGTGGGTGGAGTGACGTGCAGTCACCAGCCAGGTTCCGTCGTAGAGCATCAGCGGCCGATAAGGGCCGCCGGCGTCGGCGGTCGCGCCATGCGCGGCAATCGACAGCAGGAAACACCAAGCGGCGAGACAGCGTTGGATGGGTTGCATGGTTCCCTCGGTGTCGCAGAACTCTGGATTGGGTCAGCGGTAGACGGCGCGCGCCGCCGTCTCGGAGCCCACCGACACCCAAGTGTCGGCGACCGGTTCGAGATCGGCGTCCGCTCGCGCGGCCCGGTGCCACTCGGTCTCGAGATCGAGTGACCGACAGGCCCACAGATAGGTGAGCGCGGACACCGGCAGACCGATCAGCATCGCGATGTCGGCACCCCCGAGGAGTCGTGCCACGGGTCCCGTATAGATGCTGATGCTGAAGAACGGAACCATCGCCAGGAATCCCGCGCCGTACGCGGTCAGTCCGCGCCAGCTCCAGCGGCCATAGATTCCGTGCGGATTGAAAATTTCGCGCACGGAATAGTGGCCCTTGCGTACCCAGTAGAAGTCGACCAGGTTGATCGCCGTCCATGGCGTGAATAAATACAACAGCAGATTCAGGAACTCGCCGAAGCGTTCGATGAAATCCCCTGACGCGGCGACCGCGATCAGCGCCGATCCGACGATCGCGATCCCCAAGGCGAGCAGCCGGGTCGTCAACGTCAATCGCACCGATGCGATCGAGTCGGCGATGCTCAACAGCGTGAGCGACGCGCCGTAGAAGTTCACCGACGTGATCGTCACCAGTCCCAAGAGCGAGCAGAGCAGCAACGGATTCCCGAATCCCGGCAAAGCCGCGTCCGCCGTGGCCCGCAGTGCATCGACGATCTGCAGCCGGGGGAATGCGGCGGCCGCGGCCGTGCCGACGAGCATCGTCCAGGTGCCGCCGAGAAATGCGCCGAGATAAGTCCACCAGAACGAAGCGCGCACGCCGACGTCGCGGGGCAGATAGCGCGAGTAGTCGGAGACGCAAGTGGACCAGGTCACCTGGTAGGCGGCCGCCGCAAAACCCTGGGCGAGGAACGGAATCGTGTCGAACCGTCCGAGGTCGAACTCGTGGGGGGTGTAGGTCATCCGAGTCGCGACCGCGACCGAAAATACGCCGAGGACGATGATCAGCACGTAGGAGATCCATCGTTGTGCGGCGTGGATGAGGTCGTAGCCGGCGATCGCCACCACCGCCGCCAGCAATGTGAAGCCGATCAAGCTCGGCATCGGCGGGCCGCCATAGAGGCTGTGGATGGTCTGTTCGGCGAGGATCTCATTGAACGCGTTGTAGCCGATGAACGAGATCAGCGCGACGCCCCAGATCAGCAGGGCGCCGACGAAACCGAATTGGGGACGCGATTGGATCATCTGCGGCAGACCGAGCTGCGGCCCTTGCGTCGAGTGGAACGCCATGAAGAACGTGCCGAATGCCGAGCCGAGCACGACCGCGATCGCCATCCAGACGAGGTTTCCCCCGAGTGCGATGCCGACGACGCCGGTGGCGACGGTCGCGAGGTGGGCGCCGCCGGCGAACCACACGGGCCACAGGTCCCAGACATTGCCATGCCGCTCGGCCAAGGGGACGTAGTCGATCGAACGACGTTCTATCGTGCCCGTCGCGTCGGATCGCCTGCCAGTCAAGGTTCGCATCCGCCGCCTCCGGGGTTGGCCGAGTTCGCGTCGAGGACCTGGCGCCCGGCGATCCTAACCGGCCGTCCGGATCTGCCGCAACGTATCCGGCGTTCGCGCACGGATGCGACAAAATCGTTGCGGGCGGGAGCTTGAATGGCTACTTTGGGGGGACATGGCGTCCGGCGGCAACGAATCGACCGTCAAGCGCGATCGCAGCGGCACGATCGGCATCCTGACCTTCGATCGGCCGCAGGTGCTGAACGCCTTCAATCGAGCATTGATGCGGGAGGCCGGCGAGACCTTGCAGGAGTTCGGCCGGGACCGGGGCGTGCACGCGGTCGTCGTCCACGGGTCGGGGCGCGCATTCTCGGCCGGCTTCGATCTCAAAGAGACGCTGTCCGGCGCGCAGCGTACAACCGAGGCGTTGCGGGCAGCGCTCGAGGCGGACCTCGATTTCATTCTCCGATTCTGGGATTGCCCGAAGCCCGTCGTGGCCGCGGTGCATGGTTATTGTCTGGCCGGGGCATTCGAGGTGGCTCTCGCCTGCGACTTGACGATCGCGGCCGAAGGGACTCGGCTCGGGGAGCCGGAGGTTCGCTTCGGTTCGGGACTCGTCGCCCTGCTGCTGCCGTGGATGACCACACCGAAGATCGCCAAGGAATTGCTGCTGACCGGAAACGACCAACTGAGCGCGCGACGTGCCTACGAAATGGGCATCGTCAACGCGGTCGTGGACGAGGGGCGGCACCTCGACGCGGCGATGGCCATCGCGCGGACGATCGCGGCTGCCGGGCCGACCGCCGTGCAGCTGACCAAGCGGGCGATCAACCGCAGCTATGAGGTCGCGGGATTGCGGCAGGCCGTGCTCGCCGGATTGGATATCGATGTGCTGATCGAGAGCATCGGCGGGCAGGAAAAGGCCGAGTTCAATCGGCTGCGTCAGGACAAGGGGCTCAAGGCCGCGATCGAGTGGCGCGATGCGCGGTACCGCGAACCCAGTGAATGAAGGGCACCAACCGGCTGCGGGGGCCGGGATCGTGACTCCGTGCGCGCATCCCTTGACGCCGCTGCTGTCGCCGCGCTCGATCGCCGTGATCGGCGCCTCCCGGCGGCCGAATACGCCGGGCCACGATGTCCTGCGGATGCTCGAGCGGGGCGGATTCGCGGGGTGCATCTACCCCGTCAATCCACGCTACGAATCGGTGCTGCAGTGGCCTTGCCATCCGCGAATCGGCGCGATCCCGGAGCCGGTCGATCTCGCGGTGCTGTCGGTCGCGAACGAGCGACTCGAAGAGGCGTTACGCGAGGCGGCGGCCGCCGGCGCGCGCAGTGCGGCGATCTTCGCGAGCGGGTACCTCGCCGAGGACTTCGGTCGACCGCTCGTCGAGCGAATGCGCGAGATCGCGCGTGCGGCCCGGATGCCAGTCTGCGGCGGCAACTGCATGGGCTTCTACAACGAGATGGCGCACGTGTGGGTCTGCGGTTTTCCCTCGCCGCGGGAACCCCGGCTGGGCGGCATCACCTTGATCTCTCATGCCGGCTCGGTGTTCGGGGCGCTCGCCCACAACGATCCGCGCCTGCGATTCAATCTAGTCATCTCGTCGGGCCAGGAACTGGTCACGACAATGGCCGATTATATGGATTATGCGCTGGAGCAGCCGGACACGCGGGTGATCGGGCTCTTTCTCGAGACGGTCCGTGATCCGGGCGGGTTCGTCGCGGCGCTGCGCAAGGCCGCCGATCGGGGAATTCCAGTGGTCGCGTTGAAGGTCGGACGGACCGCGGTGAGCGCCGCGATGGCACTGAGTCACAGCGGCGCGATGGCGGGCGATGACGCGGCTTACGAGGCGCTGTTCGACCGGACCGGCGTGATCCGGGTCGCCGATCTCGATGAGATGGCCTGCACCTTGCTGTTGCTGCAGAGCGGACGGCGGGCGACGAGCGGTGGACTCGTCGCGGTGCACGATTCCGGCGGCGAGCGCGAAATGGTCATCGATCTCGCCGCGGACCACGACGTGCCGTTCGCGCGGATCGGGGAGGCGACCGCGACGGCGCTGCGGGAGACGCTCGACTTCGGTCTCGAGCCTGTCAATCCATTGGATGCCTGGGGCACGGGCGAGGATTTCGTGGCGGTGTTCCGGCGCTGTCTCTCGGCATTGATCGCCGATCGCGACGCGGCGGTCGGCGCGTTCTTCCACGATCTGCGCGACGCGTCCTACATCTCGCTGGGCGTTGCGCAGGCCTGCCGGGACGCGTTCCGCGAGACGTCGAAGCCGCTCGCGGTCATCACCAACTACAGCCAGGTTCGTCACGAGCGTCTGGCGGGGGAGCTCGTGGACGAGGGCATCCCGGTACTCGATGGCACGGTCGCGGGATTGCAGGCGATCCGCCATCTGCTATGGCGACGCGATTTCGAACGGCGTGCCGACGATCCCCCGCCGCAACCCGCGATCGGAGTCGCCGCGGCGCGATGTCTGCCGTGCGGCGTGCCGTTGCCGGAGATCCTCGCGTGGTCGCTGTTGGGTGATTACGGAATTGCGACGCCGGCACACGCGCTGGTCGGGAGCGAGGAGGCGGCGGTGGCCGCTGCCGAGCAGATCGGTTATCCGGTCGTATTGAAGACGGCGATGCCGGGTATCCTGCACAAGACCGAGGCCGCCGGCGTGCATCTGCACCTTGCCTCCGGCGACGCCGTACGCGCGGCCTACCGGGATCTCGCCGGTCGGCTGGGGCCGTCGGCGTTGCTGTGCGAGATGGTGACCGAGGGAATCGAATTGGCGCTCGGCGTCATCGGCGACGCCCAATTCGGTCCGGTGATCATGGTCGCCGCGGGCGGCACACTGATTGCGCATCACGAGGACGCCCGCTACGCGCTCGCACCGTTCGGGTACTCGACCGCGCGGCGACTGATCGACGGGCTGCGTGCACGCCCCCTGCTCGACGGCTGGCGCGGATCGAAGCCGGTGGACATCGGCGCGCTGGCGCGAACGATTGCGGATTTCTCGGTCCTGGCCGCCGACCTCGCCGATACCGTCCGCGAGATCGACGTCAACCCGATCATCGCCGGCGCGCGAGGCACGGTCGCGGTCGATGCGCTGATCGTCACCCGATAGGAGCCGCGACGATGGACTTGCGGATCGACGAAACGGCCGCACAATGGCAGCGCCGTGCACGGGCGTTCACGGAGACGATGCTCTATCCGGTCGAAGAGACACTGGAGTTGCAGGGCGCGTTGCCGCCGGAAACCTTGGCGCGGCTCCGTCGAGCCGTCGTCGAGGCAGGCTTGAACGCGATCAATCACCGCATCGAGGACGGCGGCAAGGGTCTCTCGCAGCTCGAACAGGTCGTGGTCAATGAAGAGGTCGGTCGGGCGACCGGAGCGCTCTGGGCCGTGCTCTGGCATCCGCCGCTGCCGTTGCGGTACGGCACGCCGCGGCAGCGCGCCGACTACCTGCAGCCGAGTTGCCGCGGCGAGCGTCGCGCGGCCTACGCGATCACCGAGCCAGACGCCGGCTCGGACCCCTCGCGGGTGCGGACCCGCGCGGACTTCGCGCGCGGGAAATTCGTACTGTCCGGCGAGAAGTGGTTCGTCACCACCGGCGATCAGGCGGACTATCTCCTGGTGCATGCTCACGTCGACGCCGACCCCGGCAAGCCGACCCTGTTCATCGTCGACAAGGATCTGCCCGGCGTGCGGGTCACGCGCGTGCCGAAATTCATGCACACCTACGTCTACGAGCATCCGGAGTTCGTCTTCGACCGGGTCGAGCTCGAGTCCTGGCGGGTGCTCGGAGACGTGGGGCAGGGCCTCGAGCTCACCAAGGAGTGGTTCGTCGAGGCCCGTCTGCAGATCGCCGCCAACTGCTTGGGTGCCGCGATTCGCGCCGCGCAGATCGCGGAACGGTGGTCGAATGAACGGGTTCAGTTCGGGCGCGCGATCCGTGAGTTCCAGGCGATCGAGTTCATGCTCGCCGACATGGCGGTCGAGATCATGGCCCACAAGACCTTGCTCTATCGGGTCGCCTGGGAGATCGATCAGGGACTCGACCGCAAACTCGTGCATGCGCGGGCGAGTGCGGTCAAGCTCTTCGGCTCGGAGATGGCGGGTCGCGTCATCGACAAGGCGCTGCAGATCCTCGGCGGTCGTGGTTACATGCGGGAGAACCCGGTGGAGCGCCTGTATCGCGACATTCGGGTCGATCGGATCTGGGAGGGGACCTCCGAGATTCAGCGCGCGATCATCGGTGGGCAGATCCGCAAGCGCGGCATGGAGACCTACACCGGCTGGGTGTGAGGGCACGGGCCGACGGCGCCGGATCGATGCCGGCGCCGCTGCAGCCTGGTCGAACGCGGATGGTCGCTCAGAAGCGGTATCCGAACCTCACCCCCAACACGCGTGGCCGGATCGGTGTCTGCGCGACGATGAAATTGTCGGTGCTGGTAAAAACGACCGCATTCGAATTACTGAGATTCTCCCCATAGGCGTCGACCGACCAAGCGCCCTTCGATATTCCGATCGACGCGTCATAGGTCGTGTAAGCGGGATCCTCGAACCGGATTCGCGCGGTGCCGACGGTCACACCCGGCACGAACGGCGGGTTGGAACCTGCCTGGGTGAAGGAATGTCCGGTATGCACCAGCCCGAATTGCACGTGTCCCTCGGCACCGTCCAGGGATCCGAACGTTAGCGGGGCGGCGATCGGAAAGTCGTAGCGCATCATCAGCGTGAGACGGATCGGCGGGGCGTCGGCGGCGGGCGAGCCAGGCGGGCCGAACGGATTGCCGGTCGGCGAGCAACTCGACGGCCCAGCCGGACATACCGCGGTGATCGCCTTGCCGTAGTTCACGCTCGCGGGATTGTTGTCGATCAGCGCCGGCGAATTCAGCTGTTCGCTGCTGTTCCACGCGCCAGATCCCAGGAGCTTGAGACCGCGCCAGATCTGGGCGACGAACGAGGTTTCGACGCCGTTGATGCGAAAGTTCTGACCGTTCGTGTTGAAGAAGATCGTGCCGGTGAGACCCGGGTCGAAGAACGCGATCTGCACGTTGTTCCAGTCCTCCCGGTAGAAGGAGGTGTTCCACTGGAAATATCGGTGGAACAGGCGCCAGTTGGTCTTCCAGCCGATCTCGTAGTTGTTGAGCTGGTCCGGCTTGTACGACTCCGGGACGATGTACTGTGGGACGCCGTCGGGGCCGGGCGCGTGATACGTGCCGGCATTGTTGAAGCCGCCGGGACGAAAGCCCTGCGAGAACGTGAAGTAGGCCAGCAGGTGCTGGGCATTGCCGAACAACGTGGGATCGGCATGCCAGGAGAGGTTCCCTTGGTATCGCCAGCCTTGTTCCGTATCCCTGAGATTCTGCGCGTTCATGTCGATGGCGGTCGCGGGATTGTGACAGCCCCCCGCCGGAGCGCCGCCCTCGAAGCACCCGAAGGCGAGTAGTGCGCTGCCGGCGGCGCTGTTCTGGAACAGGAAGTGCCGCGCGCCGCCCGTCACGGTCAGGTGGGGCGTGATGTCGAAGCTGATCGAGGCGAATTCCGCGATCTGTTTTTCCTCCCGCCTCGCGTCCAGACCGAACGCGGTCTGGCTGTTCATCAGGCCCGGGTTCGCCGCGTAGCCCGGAAAAGTGCCCTCCACCGCGAAGCAGCCGGTGTTTCCCGGGGATCCTGGCGGTCCGTTCGAGGTGCACGCGGGCACGGTCCGGTTGTAGTTCTGCGTCTGGTCGTTGATGACGTTGTCTTCCTCGAACGCACCCACGATTCCGCGCAAGCGCCAGGAGGCCGGCGTCTCCGCCCGCAGCTCATGCTGCCAGTGGGTGTTCTGCTGGTGGGATACCACTGGCCCAGCGGCCGAGAAGCATTGCGAGGTCAGACTGGTGTCGCCGCCCGTACCGGGGCCGTAGCATTGGTAGTAGTCGCCGTAGACGCCCCGGGCGTAATTCGTGTAGTCCGCCTCCGTCTCGAGATGGCGGGTGAGCAGACCGCCGGTGTAGATCAGGCGGAGGGGGCCGGCTTTACCCTTGAGCGTCCACGCGGTGTTCGAGTCCTTCTCGTTGTGGTAGGTCGGCGTGAACAGTACGACCTCGAGCGGATTGAGCGGCTGCCCGTCCGGCGCATTGGGGTACTGGAAGAAGACCCCTTCGGCGTCGAGGCTCTGATAGAGCTGGGTGACGAGAATGCTCCAGTCGTCGTTGAACTGGTAGAGCGCCTCGGCCCGGCCTCCCTGGTAGGTGACCGGATTCATGTGGTTCTTGACGAGGGCGGTATTGTCGAGGACGGGGCTCCCCGGGGGCACGCAGTAGCCGTTGTTCGGCGCGCCGTCCGGGCATTGGCCGTTGACGGCCGGATAGTTCGCGTAGTGGATGCCGATGTCGGTGTTGTGACGGGTAAAGGTTCCCGCGACGTTGTCGATGTAGCCACCTTGGCGGTCGCTATAGGCAACGAGGCGGACCGCCATGTGGTGCGAAACGACCGGCAGGTTGATCACACCCGTGACGGCGGTATTCGGATCCCCGTGCGCGGTGACGCCGTAGTCGCCGCTGAAGTTTCCCTCCACCGTGTCGAGCTTGGGCTTGTTGGTGATGTAGCGGATCGCGCCGGCCTCGGCACCGGAACCGAACAGCGTCCCCTGGGGGCCCTCGAGCACCTCGATGCGATTGATATCCGCCGCGTAGATGTCCATGTTCTGGTTTGGCATCTGCACGGACTGGTTGTCCAGGTACACGGCAACGTTCGGCCACGGTGCTGTGAAACCGCTGAACTGGGTGGCCTGGGATCCGGCGCCGATCCCGCGGATGAAGATTTCGTTCTGGCCGGGTCCGTTGTCCGCCGAACTCAGGTTCGGCAGCAATTTGACGTAGTCCTGGAACGAGGTGATGTGCAACTGCTGCATCATCCGCCCCGTCATCGCCTGGATCGTGATCGGCACGTTCTGGACGTTTTCGCTACGGCGGGTCGCGGTGACGATCACCTCGTTCAGGATGTTGGCCGACGAGTCGGCCTTTGATGCGGCCGTCTGGGTCGCGGCGGCATGGGCGGCGAGCGCTCCGCAGGAAGCGCCACCGAGGATGGCGGCCACCGCATAGGACAGTGTCGATCGCATCAGTTTTCCTCCCAAGGAATCCATGATTTTCGTTTTCCAGCCGGGTCGTCGACGATGAGCGACTCGCGGTCGGTGTTTCCCCTCGATCCGCGGATCGCCGTGTCGTGTGCTTTGCTTTTCTCGACGTCCCGATCGAGAAGTAGTGTCCAATTAAACCGCAAAGCTCGCAAGGTGCTGCGATGTCGGCAAGAACTCCGGCGGCAGATGATGGAAGCGCGCCGGATACAGCGGGGGACGGTGCCCGTTGCTTCGCCCGGCACCACGGCACGGATGGGTGTCGATATAGCGCCGCGGAATTACCTCGTCAATTGAGTGATAAAATAGCCATATATATTTGTTTATTATCGTTTTATTATTTCTTGGCATGCAATCTGCTTGTCCAATCCTGAACAGAGTACAAAGTATTGAGCCGAAGGATTCAGGGAAACCCTGACGAGAGGACGAGTCATGATGAAGCGATCGATCCATTCCCTGAAGTTTTTGGTCGCGGCGATCGCGCTGACCGGCAGCTGCGCGCGATGCCCGATCCGAGCGAAGCGATTTGACAGTACGAGTGTCGAGAAACTTTACATCGGTGCGTTGGCTTCTTCTACGCGCAACATTAACTGACGGATTTTAAAAGGCAATCATCGGATGGTACGGTGATTGCATAGATGAAGGATAAATAGTCGAACAGAATACCCAATGGGCGCGAGGAGCGCAGGAACTTATGAACATCAAAGGTTTGCTCTACGGAGTCTGCGCGGCGGCGGTGCTTGGCGCGTCGGCCGCTTCCGCGAACGTGCTTACCTACGGTAATGTCACCTTCACGACGATGGCGTTGAGCCCAACCGAGCTGCAGCTCACGATCGCCAACGCGACCAACGCTACCAACGCGAACGGCGCCGGCTGGACCGGGGTCAAGTATCTATCCTCGCTTGCGATGAACTCGGGCGCGACTCAGTGGTCGTTTTCGAGCGTTTCGCTGAGCGGCCTCCTGAGCGGCGGTGCGACCTACCAGGCCGGTGGCCTGTCGGCCGGCGGGTGCAATGGTGCCGGTACGGGATGGTTCTGCTTCGCCTGGTCGCCGATGCTGTCACTCACGAACAACATGGTGTTCGATTTCACGTTCAACGGTGCGCCGCAGTCCGGCGAGGACTTCAGCCTGCCGGGCTTGAAGTTGAGCTTCTACACCAGCCAGACGGACGACAAAAAGACCGGCTCGCTCCTGTCGATGGACATTCCGGCCGGCGGGACGAGCGTTCCCGAGCCGGGCGCGTTCGCGTTGATGGCGGCGGGCTTGTTCGGCCTGGGCTGGTTCGTGCGCCGGCGCCGGCTGAGCTGAGACGATTGGCGGATCCGTTCGGATCCGGCGAACCGACGCGAGTCGGTCCGCGAGTCGATCGAAGAAAACCCCCGGTACCCCCGGGGGTTTTTTTATACTGGTGCGCCCGTCGGCAGGTACGCCGGCGATCCCCGAGGTGACGGTGCGTATCGAACTCGATGACCTCGAACTGCGCGTGATCGGCTGCCTGCTCGAGAAGCAAGCCACGACGCCGGACCAATATCCGCTGTCGTTGAACGCGCTGGTGAGCGCGTGCAATCAGAAGAGCAACCGCGATCCGGTGCTGGATGTCGACGAGCCGACGGTGCAGCGGACGATCGATGCGCTCGTGCGCAAGCATCTGGTGCTCGAGCGGTCCGGTTTCGGGAGCCGGGTGCCGAAGTACCAGCATCTCTTCTGTAACACCGAGTACAGCAGTCTGAAGTTCCCGCCCCGGGAACTCGCGATCGTCACGGAGCTGCTGCTGCGCGGACCGCAGACGCCGGGTGAGCTGCGATCCCGCGCGGCCCGGATCGCGGCGTTCACGGACGTCGCCGAGGTCGAGGCGGCGTTGCAGAGCCTGCGGGATCGGGAAGAAGGGCCGCTCGTCGTGCGATTGCCGCGCGAACCGGGGCGGCGCGAGTCGCGCTATGCGCACCGGTTCGGCGGCGAGCCGCCGCCGGCCGCCCCGGACGAGGCCGCGCACGACGAGCCCGCGCACGACCAGGCGGCGCCGACGACC
>JAJXYU010000219.1 GCA_021780395.1 Pseudomonadota bacterium | reverse complement strand
GACCGGCGCCGCGACCGGCGCTGTGGCCGCGACCGGCGAGTTCGAGCGCCTCGCGTCGCCGGCCGCGGTGCGCGAGGACCGGCTCACCGGGCTCGCGACCGCCGCGGTGTTCGAGGAACTGCTGAAGCGCGACCTGAGCCTCGTCGCGCGTGACCAGCGGCCCCTCGCGGTGTACGCGATCGACGTCGATGCGCTCGAGCTCTACAACGCGACCTTCGGCCGCTCGGCCGGCGATTCGGCGGTGCGCCGGGTCGGGCACTGCATCGGCGGCTGCATCCGCCGCGCGAGCGATCCGGTCGCGCGGGTCGACGGCGGCCGCTTCCTGGTCGCGACGCCCGGGGTCGACCACGAGCAGGCGCTGCGGATCGCACAGAAGATCGTCGAGCGGGTACGGGAGCTGCGGATCCATCACCCGCGCGCGACGGTCCGCCGATACGTGACCGTGAGCGTCGGCGTCGCCGTTGCGATCCCGGACGACCGCGAGGATCCGGCGATGCTCCTCGAGCGCGCGCGCGCGCAGCTCGCGCGCGCGAAGCAGTCGGGGCGCGATCAGGTCGCCTGAGCGCGCGCGGCGCTCAGGTCGCCGCCGCGGTGCGCGGCGCGAGCTCCTGCAGGAGTGCCTCGATGCGCTCGACGAGCGCCGCCTCGCCGCGCGCGGCGTGCGCGAAGCGCAGCCTCAGCGAGCCGTCGAGCCGGTACTCCTTCGGCTTGCCCTGGATCAGCTTGAGCACGCGGCGCGGGTCGACCGCGTTCTGCTCCTCGAACAGGAGGCTCCCGGCGTTCGCGCCGGCCTCGATCTTGCGGATCCCGAGCTGCGTCGCGCGCAGCCGCAGCCGCGCGATCCGCAGGAGCGACTCGGCCGGGGAGGGGAGCGGTCCGAACCGGTCGATCAGCTCCGCCTTGGTCTCGTCGATCTCCTCGAGGGCTTCGAGTCCGGCGATGCGCTTGTAGAGCATGAGCCGCAGGTGCACGTCCGGGACGTAGTCCTCCGGGATCAGCGCGGGCACGTGCAGCTCGATCTCGGGCCCGGCGTCGAGCGGGCGCTCGAGATCCGGTTCCCGGCCGGCCTTCAGCGCCACGACCGCCCGCTCGAGCAGGTCGCGGTACAGATTGAACCCGATCTCCTCGATCTGTCCGCTCTGTTCGTCGCCGAGCAGCTCGCCCGCGCCGCGGATCTCCAGGTCGTGCGTCGCGAGCGTGAAGCCCGCGCCGAGGTCCTCGAGCGCCTCGAGGGCCTCGAGCCGCTTGACCGCGTCGGCGGTCATCGCCGCGCGCGGCGGGGTGATCAGGTACGCGTACGCGCGGTGATGCGAGCGGCCGACGCGGCCGCGCAGCTGATGGATCTGCGCGAGCCCGAGCCGGTCGGCGCGGTCGATCACGATCGTGTTCGCGGTCGGCACGTCGATCCCGCTCTCGATGATGGTCGTGCACACCAGCACGTTGAAGCGGCGGTGGTAGAAGTCGAGCATCAGCCGCTCGAGATCGCGCTCGCGCATCTGTCCGTGGCCGACCGCGACGGTCGCCTCCGGCACGAGCTCGCGCACCGCCTGTGCGGTCTTCTCGATCGACTCGATCGCGTTGTGCACGACGTACACCTGGCCGCCGCGGCGGATCTCGCGCAGGCAGGCCTCGCGGATCACCGCGTCGTTCCACTCCATCACGAAGGTCTTCACCGCGAGGCGCTCGGCCGGCGGCGTCGTGATCAGCGACAGGTCGCGCAGTCCCCCCATCGCCATGTTCAGCGTCCGCGGGATCGGGGTCGCGGTCATCGTGAGCACGTGCACCTCGGCGCGCAGCGACTTGAGCTTCTCCTTGTCGCGCACTCCGAACCGGTGCTCCTCGTCGATGATCACCAGCCCGAGGTCCTTGAAGCGCACCCGGCCCTGCAGCAGCCGCTGGGTCGCGATCACCACGTCGATCGTGCCCGCGGCGATGCCCTCGAGCACCGCGGCGGCTTCCTTGTTCGTGCGGAAGCGCGACAGGCTCTCGACGCGCACCGGCCAGTCGGCGAGCCGGTCGGTGAACGTGGTGAAGTGCTGCTGCGCGAGCAGCGTGGTCGGCACCAGCACCGCGACCTGCTTGCCGCCCTGGACCGCGGCGAACGCCGCGCGCAGCGCGACCTCGGTCTTGCCGAAGCCGACGTCGCCGCAGATCACGCGGTCCATCGGCTTCCCGGACTTCATGTCGGCGAGCACCGCGTCGATCGCGGCCGCCTGATCGGCGGTCTCCTCGAACGGGAACGCGGCCTCGAACGCGCGGTACTCGGTCTCCGGCGCGCCGATCGGCGTGCCCTCGCGCGCGGCGCGGCGCGAGTAGAGGTCGAGGAGCTCGGCGGCGACGTCGCGGATCCGCTGGGCCGCCTTGCGGCGGGCTTTCTGCCACTGATCACCGCCCAGCTTGTGCAGGGGGGCGGATTCGGCCGGCGCGCCGGTGTACCGCGACACCAGGTGCAGCGCGTGCACCGGCACGTACACCGTGTCGCCGTCGGCGTACTCCAGCACCAGGAACTCGCCGAGCTCGCCGGCGACCTCCATCGTGCGCAGGCCCCGGTAGCGCCCGACCCCGTAGGTTTCGTGCACGACCGGCGCGCCGATCACGAGGTCCGAGAGCTCCTCGAGGATGCGCGCCGGGTCGCGGTCCGCGCGCCGGCGCCGTCGCTCCTGGCGGGCGCGCTCGCCGAACAGCTGCGCCTCGGTGAGCACTTCGAGGGGTGGCGCCTCGAGGCGCAGGCCCGCGGCGGTCGGCGATACCAGAATCCCGAGCGGATCCGGCGCGTGCGCGAACGCGGCGAACGAATCGAACGGCGAGGGGCGGATCCCGTGCGCGCGCAGCAGGTCGAGCAGCAGCTCGCGCCGCCCGGCCGACTCGGCGACCAGCAGCGCGCGCGCGGGCGATTCGGCGAGGTGTGCGGCGAGCGCGGCGACCGGGTTCTCCG
>JAJXYU010000330.1 GCA_021780395.1 Pseudomonadota bacterium | reverse complement strand
GTTCAGGATCGCCGCGCCGAGCACGTGATCGCGAACCGAGCCGACGGACGGGCGCGCCGGCCCCGCGAGGCCCGCGGCGACCATCCCGCCAACCGTACCGCCGGGCGCGAAACGCGGCGGCTCGAACGGCAGGCACTGCCCGCGCTCGGCGAGCGCCGCTTCGAGCGCCGCGAGCGGCGTGCCGGCTCGCACCGTGACGACGAGTTCGCTCGGTTCGTACGCGACGATCCCGGCGAGGTCAGCGAGCTCGAGCGGCCGCCCCCGTGGCGGCTCGCCGTAGAACCCCTTGGTGCCGCCGCCGCGCAGATCGAGTGCGACGCGCTCGGCGCGCGCGGTCTCGACCGCGTCGATCACGCGCCGCAACGCCGGATCCATCGTCGCGTGTTCGCTCGAGGGCATCAGAACCTCGGCAGCTCCGCATGGCGCAGCTCGCCGCGGTGCACGTGCATCCTGCCGTACTCGGCGCAGCGCGACAGCGTCGGAATCACCTTGCCCGGGTTCAGCAATCCCGCCGGATCGAACGCGCGCTTGACCGCGAAGAACGTCTCGCGCTCGGCATCGGAGAACTGCACGCACATCGAATTCAGCTTCTCGACGCCGACGCCATGCTCGCCGGTGATCGTGCCGCCGATGCGTACGCTCGTCTCGAGCACGTCGGCGCCGAACGCCTCGGCGCGGCGCAATTGATCCGGATCCGACGCATCGAACAGGATCAGCGGATGCAGGTTCCCGTCGCCGGCGTGGAACACGTTCACGCAGGCGAGACCGTAGGTCGACTCCATCGCCCGGATCGCGAGCAACATCTCGGCGAGGCGCTTGCGCGGGATCGTCGAGTCCATGCACAGATAGTCGGGACTCAGGCTGCCGGACGCGGGGAACGCGTTCTTCCGGCCGCTCCAGAAACGCAGCCGCTCGGCCTCGTCCCGGCTCGTCCCGAATCGCGTCGCACCGCTCGCCGCGAGCACCGCCGTCGTGCGGGCGATCTCCTCCTCCACCTCCTCCGGCGTGCCATCGGACTCGCACAGCAGGATCGCTTCCGCGTCGAGGTCGTAGCCCGCACGCACGTACGCCTCGGCCGCGGCGGTCATTCGCCGGTCCATCAACTCGAGCCCCGCCGGCACGATGCCCGCGGCGATCACCGCGGCGACCGCACGCCCCGCGGATTCGATGTCGGGGAAGCTCGCGAGCGTGCACCGGGCCGTGACCGGCTTCGGCGTCAGCTTCACGGTGACCTCGGTGATCACCGCGAGCATGCCCTCGCTGCCGACGATGAGCGCGAGCAGGTCGAGCCCGGAGGCATCGAGCGCGAGGCTCCCGAACTCGACCGGTTCGCCGGCTGCGGTGAAGCCGCGCACCCGGCGCACGTTGTGCAACGTGAGGCCGTACTTCAGGCAGTGCACGCCGCCGGAATTCTCGGCGACGTTGCCGCCGATCGTGCACGCGAGCTGGCTCGACGGATCGGGCGCGTAGAAGAGGCCGTACGGCGCCGCGGCCTCGCTGATCGCAAGGTTGCGCACGCCCGCCTGCACCGTCGCGGTCGCGGCGACCGGATCGATCGACTGGATCCGGGTGAAGCGCGCGAGCGACAGCGTGAGACCGAGCGGATGCGGCAGCGCCCCCCCCGACAGTCCGGTCCCCGCGCCGCGCGCGACCACCGGCACCCCGAGCGCCGCGCACGCCCGCAGCACCGCGGCGACCTCGGCGTCGTCGGCGGGAATCGCGACCGCGAGCGGGCGGCGCCGGTACGCGGTCAGGCCGTCGCACTCGTAGGCCGCCAGTTCCTCCGCCTCGACCCGCAGCGCATCCGCGGGCAGGAGCGTTGCGAGGCTCGCACGCAGCGCCGCCGCGAGTCGCCCGCGCTCGGCCGGATCGACCTCAGCGGGGAACGGCGCGTAGACCTGCGACGGCGATTCGGCGGACATCGTCGCGACATTACGCGATGCCGCCGACGTCGCGCAATTTCCGCGCGACCGCGCAGGCGCCGGGTGGGACGCGCCGACGCCGGACGGCCCCGCCCGCCCTTCGCTATGATCCGCCGATGAGCGTGCCGCACCCGCCGTCCGCGATCGAGCCCCGCGCGCTGCTGCGGCGTCTGTACGCCGCCGCGGTCGACTCGGCCCGACCCGCGCTCGCGCTCCCCGCGAACCTGCCACCGCCGCCGCGCGGCCGCTGCGTGGTCGTCGGTGCGGGCAAGGCGGCGGCGGCGATGGCGCAGGCGCTCGAAGCGCACTGGCCCGGGCCCCTCGAGGGCCTCGTCGTGACCGCGTACGGTCACGCGGTCCGCTGCGAGCGGATCGAGATCGTCGAAGCCGCCCACCCGGTGCCGGATGCCGCGGGCCGCGCCGCCGCCGCGCGACTGCTCGAGCGGGTCGGCGGGCTCGGCGCGGACGATCTCGTCATTGCGCTGCTCTCGGGCGGCGGCTCCGCGCTGACCGCGCTGCCCGGCGCGGGCGTGCCCTGGGACGACGTCGTCGCGCTCACGCGCACGCTGCTCGCGTGCGGTGCGACGATCGGCGAGATCAACTGCGTGCGGCGGCACCTGTCGGCGATCCAGGGCGGCCGGCTCGGCGCCGCGTGCGCGCCGGCGCGACTGGTGACGCTCGCGATCTCCGACGTCCCCGGCGACCGGCCGGTCGACATCGCCTCGGGACCGACCGCCGCCGATCCGTCGACCTGCGCGGACGCGCTCGCGATCCTCGCCCGCCACCGGATCGAGCCGACCGCCGCGGTGCGTGCGTGGCTCGAGAGCGGTCGCGGCGAATCGGTGAAGCCCGGCGATCCGCGGCTGGGCGGTGCCGATACCCGCTTGATCGCGACGCCCCAAGCCGCGCTCGAGGCGGCGGCCACGAGCGCACGCGCGGCCGGCCTCGATGCGCACATCCTCGGCGATGCGATCGAAGGCGAGGCCCGGGAGGTGGCGCGCGTGCTCGCGGCGCTCGCGCAGCAGGTTGCGCGGCGCGGGCAGCCGTTCTCGCGCCCGTGCGTGCTCCTGTCCGGCGGCGAGACGACGGTGACCGTGCGCGGCCCGGGGCGCGGCGGACGCAACGTCGAGTTCCTGCTCGCGCTCGCGCTCGCGCTCGACGGGCTGCCGGGGGTGCACGCGCTCGCGGCCGACACCGACGGAATCGACGGCGCGGCGCCGGTCGCCGGTGCGATGATCGCGCCGGACACCCTCGCCCGCTCGCGCGCGCTCGGACTCGAGGCGGCCGACGCGCTCGCGCGCAACGACGCGCACCCGTTCTTCGCGGCGCTCGGCGACGCGATCGTGACCGGACCGACCCTCACCAACGTGAACGACTTTCGCGCGATCTTGATCGAGTGATCGGCCGGTCGGCGACCGTGCCCGCCGTCGCGCGGCACGCGATCAGCCGTCGGACGCGTCGCCGAGCAGCAGCGCCGGCAGTTCGGCCAGCGATTCGATCAGTGCGTCGCCCGCGAGCTCGCGCGGATCCCGGCCCTCGTCGTAGCCGTACGGCACGCACACGACCGGGATCGAGGCGGCGCGGGCGGCCCCGACGTCGTTCGCCGAGTCGCCGACCATCAACGCGGCGCCCGGCGCGACCTCGAGCCGCGCGCAGGCGTACAGCAAAGGCTCGGGATCGGGCTTGCGCCGCGCGCAGGTGTCGCCGCCGACCACGAGATCGACCCACTGCGCGAGCCCGAGGTCGCGGATCAGCGCATCGGCGAACCGGAACTGCTTGTTCGTGACGACCGCGATCCTGAGCCCTGCGGCATGCAATCGCTCGAGCGCGAGAGGCGCCCCCTCGAACGGTCGCGCGGTGCGCTCGCCGCGATCGTGCAACGCGCCGTAGCAGGCGAAGAAGTTCTCGAGGATCCGCGCCTGCTGCGCGTCCTCGATCGGCCGTCCGAGGTACTGCGCAGCCCGGCGCACGAGACTCGGCGATCCCCGGCCGATCATCGCGCGCACCGCCTCGATCGGGATCGGCGGCCAGTGCTCCTCGGCGAGCGCACGGTTGAGCGCGAGCGCAATGTCCGCCAGCGTGTCGAGCAGCGTGCCATCGAGATCGAACAGCACCGCCCGCAGCGGCCGATCCCGCCAGCGCGGGGCAGCGATCGCGCTCACAGCTTGTAGCTCGAGAGCAGCAGGCTCGTTTCGGTGCGCGTGATGCTCTCGATCGAGCGGATCCGGTTGATCACCTCGTCGATCGCCTCGAGGTTGTCCGCGCGCAGTTCCGCCACGAGGTCCCAGCGACCGTTCGTCGAGTACAGGGCCGCAACCGCCGGGTCACCGCGCAGCACGCGCACGACCCGCTCGAGATGATTCCCCTCGACCGCGATCGTCATGATCCCGCTGACCTGGTCCACTTCCGTCTGCGGCTTCAGGCGCACCGTATAGCCCGCGATCGTTCCGTCGGTCTCGAGCCTCGCGATCCGGTTCTGCACCGTCCCGCGCGCGACCCCGAGCCGCTTCGCGAGCGTCGCGATCGGCGCGCGCGCATCGAGGCGCAGCTGCGCGATCAGGCGCCGGTCGAGATCGTCCATCGCGTCTCCCCGGGGCGAGCCGGATGAGTCAAACTGACTTCCTTATTGATCATAATGATCAATATAGCTCATGTTTTGCGCAATTTCAGGGCTTCCCGTTGGCCCGGGTTCCAGGAATGATCGACACCCGCAGCCCGAGGCGTGCTCGGGGGGAGTGGCAATCATGGTCGATTACATCGGTGTCGGCGACGTCGCCCGCTTGATCCAGGCGGTCGGTCCCGGCGAATTCATCGAGCGCCTGGCCGGCGAGATCCTGGCCGATTATCGTCGCTGGGACGAATTCGAGAAGTCCGCGCGGGTCGCGAGCCATTCCCCGGTCGGCGTGATCGAGTTGATGCCGACGACCGACGGCAAGCTGTACTCGTTTAAATACGTGAACGGCCACCCGAAGAACACCGCCGAGGGACTGCTCACGGTGACCGCATTCGGCGTACTCGCCGATGTCGCGACCGGCTATCCGCTGCTGCTGTCCGAGCTCACGGTGACGACCGCGCTGCGCACCGCGGCGACCTCCGCGCTCGCCGCCCGACTGCTCGCGCGGCCGCAGGCGCGCACGCTCGCCTTGATCGGCAACGGTGCGCAGAGCGAATTCCAGGCGATCGCGTTCCACCGGATGCTCGGCATCCGGGAACTGCGGCTCTACGACGTGGACCGTGCCGCGACCGCGAAGCTCGAGCGCAACCTCGCCGCGATCGAGGAACTCGCGGATCTCGCCTGCGTGCGCGCGACGAGCGCCGCGGAGGCGTGCCGCGGCGCGGACATCGTGACGACCGTGACCGCGGACAAGCGCAATGCGGTGATCCTGACGCCGCCGATGGTGCGCCCCGGAATGCATGTGAATGCGGTCGGCGGCGACTGCCCGGGAAAGACCGAGCTGCATCCGGACGTGCTGCGGATGCCGGAAGCCCGGGTCGTCGTCGAGTACGAGCCGCAATCGCGGGTCGAGGGCGAGATCCAGCAGATGCCGCCGGACTATCCGGTGATCGAGCTCGCCGCGGTCGCCGCGGGCCGCACGCCCGGGCGCGCGACGGAACGGGATCTCACGATCTTCGATTCGGTCGGATTCGCGCTCGAGGATTACTCGGCGCTGCGCTTCCTGCATGCGCTGCTCGAGGAGGGGCACATCGAGCGCCGCCGGATCGATCTCATCCCCCGCCTCGACGATCCGAAGGATCTGTTCGGCGGCACGCTCGGCGCGGGCTCCGCCCGCCGCCGCCTGCGCAAGAGCGCTTGAGCGGCGCGATGGCCACGCTCCCTCCGCCACCCCGTGTGAGCCTGATCGGCGCGCCGACCGACGTCGGCGCCGGCGCGCGCGGCGCATCGATGGGCCCGACGGCGCTGCGTATCGCCGGCCTGCGGGCGACGCTCGAGGCGCAGGGCGCCGACGTGCTCGACCGCGGCGATCTCGAGGGTCCCGCGAACCCGGGACTCCCTCCGATCGGCGGCTACCGGCACCTCGGCGAGGTACACCACTGGTGCCGCAGCGTGCACGACGCGGTGCACGCCGAGCTCGCGGCCGGACGGCTGCCGATCCTGCTCGGCGGCGATCATGCCTTGAGCATCGGATCGATCAGCGCGGTCGCGCGCCACTGCCGCACCGACGGGCGCGCGTTGCGCGTGCTGTGGCTGGACGCGCATGCGGACTTCAACACCAACGCGCTGACGCCGAGCGGCAACCTGCACGGGATGCCGGTCGCGTGCCTGTGCGGTTACGGGCCCGCGGAGCTCGTCGGTTTGAGCGGCGCTCGGCCCGCGCTCGCGCCGGCGGAGATCCGCCAAATCGGGATCCGCAGCGTCGATCAAGGCGAGAAGCGCTTCGTGCACGAAGTCGGACTCGAGGTGTTCGACATGCGCTACGTCGACGAGGTCGGGATGCGCCGCACGCTCGAGGTCGCACTCGAAGGGCTCGCCGCCGATGCGCATGTCCATGTGAGCTTCGACGTCGACTTCCTCGATCCGGACATCGCGCCGGGCGTCGGCACCACGGTGCCCGGCGGCCCGTCGTACCGCGAGGCGCAGCTGTGCATGGAGATGATCGCGGACACCGGCCGGATGGGATCGCTCGACATCATGGAGTTGAATCCCGCGCTCGATCTGCGCAATCGCACCGCCGAGGTCGCGGTCGACCTCACCGCATCGCTGTTCGGCAAGAGCACCTTGATGCGCCGTTGAGGCGCACGTAACGGTTCGCCGGACGCGCAACCGCTCGGGGACCGGGTCGCGGCTCGGTGGCGGCGCCGGCGCCGCGCGGCGTGCCGGGATGGCGAAAACGCGAAACGGCCCCGAAGGGCCGTCCGCGCGACTCGTCCGTGAATCGACCCGTCCGCGATCAGAACTTCGCGGTCAGGTTCACCTGGTAGCTGCGCCCCGGGATCGTGAAGAACAGATAATCCCCGTTCGCATTGGTGCCGTTGTCGGCGTAGATCGACTTGCGATCCGCGAGGTTCTGCGCGGTGATCCCGAGCTGCAGGTCCTGGAATCCCGGGATCGCCGTGCCGAAATCGTAGTTCAGCGCACCGTCGACGGTCGCGTAGCTGCCGAACGGCACCGTGTCGCCGGTGTCACCGTAGCGACGGCCGACGTACTTGCCGGTGAGCGACCCCTGCCAGCCGGCGCGGTGGTAGACGACCCCGAGCGATGCGGTACGATCCGGGGTGTTCGGCACCCAGGTGTTGTCTGCGGTCACCTTCGCGCTGTTGACCGATCCGTTCGCGTACAGCGCGAAGCCGGCGCCGACGTCGACCGATCCTTCGAACTCGAAGCCGCGGTACTTCACACCGCCGAGAT
Source organism: Pseudomonadota bacterium (assembly GCA_021780395.1). Next base: position 4,249 of record JAJXYU010000330.1, on the reverse strand, counting down.
TGATGAAGTACTTCGAGACGCCCTTGCCGACCGACGCGATCTCGTTGGTGAAGTCGATCTTGTACGCGTCGGCCGACACGGTCACGTGATGTCCGACCCAGGTGGTGCCGGCCTGCACGTTGGTCGTGCTCTGCGGATCGACCTGATTCTTCGCCGGATCGGCGACGTAGAACACGTTCAGGTTCGGCGCGAGGAACCCCTGCGCCCACTGCGCGTAGACCGACCAGTTCGGCAGGATCTTGTAGTGCGCGTCGAAGGACGCGAGGTTGCGCGACCAGGTCTTGTCGTAGCTCAACGCACCCCCGATCGGGCCCTGATTGTAGTCCGCGTGCAGCACGCGCTCGAAGCTCACGTGCTTCACACCGCCGGTCAGGTCCAGGCCCTCGATCGCGTGCCAGACGTACTGCGCGTAGTACTCGCGGGTGAACAGGTAGTCGTTCATCAGCCGGTCCGCCGAGTTCGCCAAGGTCGGCAAGGTCCCCGGCGTCCAGCAGCCGCAGCCGCCGTACAGCGGGTCGTACGCGTTGTTGTTGGTCATGTCGATCTCGAACTGCGCGCGCGAGTTGGTCTGGTGGTCGTACCACGCGCCGACCTGGGCCTCGCCGGGCCCGACCTGCTTCGAGACGCGGAAGATGTCGCCGAGCGAACGATAGTACATGTGCATCTGCTGGCCGGGCACGTTGTTCGGACCGTAGATCGTGCCGTTCGGCACGCCGCCCGGCAGGATCGTGCCGTTCGTCGCCTGACCGTTCGGGTCCTCGCCGTTCCAGCCATCATGGTAATAGCCGTAGGTGTACAGCTTGTTGTCGAAGATCCAGCCCGAGAAGTGCGAGTGCAGGCCGACGTACTCGTAGTCGGTCGTGATCTTGTCGAGCTGATAGGCGTAGTACGACTGGCTGTTCGGATCGGTGTTGTAGCCGTAATTCGGCCCGAACGCCTGGATCTGCGCGAGAGTCGCGCCGATCGGCGGGTTCTGGTGGACCTTGTTCAGGTTCGCCGCGAAACTCAGGTTGGTGAAATCGTTGAGCGGCTGGATGTACTTCAGGAACACGTCGCTACGGTCGATCTTCGCGTTCGTGAGGTAACCGTCGGAGGACAGCGTCTTCGCGCTGATGAAGCCGCTCGCGCCGTTCCAGCGGTCGACGACGCCGGTGTCGTAGCGGAAGCCGAGGAGTTTCGTGCGGAAGCTCCCGTAGCTCAGCCACGCGGTCGCGCCCGCTCGGCGGCGCGGATTGTCCGACTGCACGTAGACCGTACCGCCGAAAGTCGCCTCGCCGAGCGTCGCCGCGTTGCCCGGACCCCGATCGACGACCACGTTGCCGATGTCCTGCGGCATGAAGTAGCTGGTCGAGTGATGGGTGAAATCGTTCGAATCGCCCCACGGGATGCCGTCGAAGGTCACGTTGAACTGACCGTCCTGGAAGCCGCGGATCGAGGTGCCGAGATTCTCCGACAGGCCGGGGCCGTTCGGATCGACCGTGGACACGCTCGGCGTGTATTTCATGATGTCGGTGTAGTTCGCGGCCGGGGAATCGTTCTGGCGAATGAAATCACCGCCAACGATCGACTGCGGCTGGGTTGCGACCAGCGAACCCTGCGAGGGCATATCCTGCGGACCCTTGAGCGCCTGGGCGGTCACGAGTACCGGGTCGAGACTGATCCCGGCCGAGGTGTTGCCGTTCGAGTTCGCATGCACGACCGTCGCCGCGGCGAGAGTCGACACACAGATCAGGGCTTTCAACGGCTTGGAATCGGCGAGCGAGTGATCGCGTGACATCGGATGACCCTTTCTTGATGTGAAAAAGCCGCACTTTCGCAGCGGCGCGACATCTTGGTCGGTCGATGTGACGAGTTGATGTCCGAGAGATGACGAACTCGAGACACGGCGTGAGCGCTGCGCGCACCGCGGCCGTGCGCTGCGGATCGACGCCTGACGAACTGGGCGCCGGGCCGCGCGGCGGGGAAGACTCGGCGGGCGGCGGCTCAGCGACCGCGTCGTCCGCGCAGGTAGGTCGCGCGCCCGGCGAGAATGTGCGCGTGCATGATGCTGTGCGCCCAGTCGCCGTCGCGCGCCTCGAGCGCCTGCACGAGCTCGAGATGCTGATCGGCACTGCGCTGTAGCTCGCCCGGCGCGTACTGCGCGAAGGTGCGCAGGATCAGCGGCGCCTCGATCAGTCCCGACAGCGTCTTCGCGAGCCGCGGGCTGTCGGCCGCGCGCTGGATCGCGCGGTGGAAGCGGTCGTTCAATTCGCCGATGCGCGCGAGATACCCCGGTGCGCGCCGCGTCGACTCGCCGATCTGTTGTTCCGACAGCGAGCGCAGTTCCTCGACGATCGCGGGCGTTGCGCGCTCGGCCGCGCGGCGCGCGCAGATCGGCTCGAGCAGCGCGCGCAGCTCGAAGATCTCCTCCGCGTCCTCGAGCTCGAACGCCGCGACGACCGCGCCGTGGTTCGGCTCGAACTCCACGAGGCCCTCGGCATGCAGCCGCCGCAGCGCCTCGCGCACCGGCGTGCGGCTGACCCCGGCCGCCAGCGCGATCTCGGTCTCGGTGAGGCGGGCGCCCGCGGCGTAGGTGCCACCGAGGATCCCGTCGCGCACCGTCGCGTAGGCGCGCTCGGCGGCGCGCATCACGCGGCGCCGGTCGATGTCGTCTTGCGGGCCCGTCGACCGAAGCTCGGCTGGGCCGGCGGCGCGAGTCCGGTCTCGGCGGTGCAGCGCGCCTTCAGCTCCTCGATCGACCGGAAACCGCGGTCGAACAGCGCGACCGGACCGCGCCGCGCGGCGATCTCGGCCCGCAACTTCCGCGTCGCCGCCTCGTCGACGCCGCCGTTCGCGCCGATCACGACGCCGTAGCGGCGCGCGCCGTCGCGGGTCACGAGGCCCGCAGCCACGTCGAAGCGCACCTTCGCCGGATCCCGCTCGAGCGGGTCGCCGCAACCACCGCCACCCCAGGTATCGGCGATCAGCAGGTCCCCGGCGTCCACCTTCACGTGGTCGACCTTCGACGCCAGGAGCGTGTGCGTACCGTCCTTGCGCACCAGCGTCTTGCGGCTGCGCGCGCCCGGCAGGCCACCGTTCACGCCCCAGGGATAGGTGAGCCAGCGATCGTCGTGGATCGAGATCTCGCCGGGCTCGAGGAAGCGGTAGCCGATCCGCAGCCCGTTCCCGCCGCGGTTCTTCCCGGGTCCGCCGGAGTCCGGGATCGTCTCGTAGGTCTCGATCCGCAGCGGGAAATAGCTCTCGAGGAACTCGTTCGGCACGTTCGTGAACGACGGCCACAGCGAGTGGCCGTCCGGTCCGTCGCCGAACGGCTTGCCCGGGATCCCGCCGAAGGTGATCTGGTAGAGCTGGTACCAGTCGCCGTTCTTGTCGTAGCCCGAGTACATCAGGTGCGGGGAGTCGGAGAACCCGGCCGCGCACATGAACTGCGGGTTGCCCTGGCCGAGGAGCCCGCCGAGGATGTCGAAGATGCGCCCGAGCGCGTGCGTTCGGCAGGACAGGGCCGCCGGCTTCAGCGGCTTCAGCAGCGTCCCCTCCGGGATGCGCACCTCCATCAGGTCGTAGAAGCCGTCGTTGAACAGGATCTGCGGGTCGAACACCATGATCATGTACACGCCCGCGAACATCTTGAACATCTCTTCGTTCAGCAGGAAGTTGATCGAGGAGATCGACTGCGGGTCGGTACCGGTGAAGTCGAAGATGCACTTCTCGCCTTCCCGCCACATCGAGCAGGCGATCTTGTACGGGCCCATGTTCATCCCGTCGTCGCAGATGTAGTCCTCGAAGTACTGCCGGGTCTCGGGCACGGTGCGCTGGATGAGCTCGCGCATCGCACGCCGGTTGCGCGCGAGCATCTCCGCCATCGCCGAGTGGAACACGTCGTCGCCGAAGCGCTCGGAGATCTCGACACAGCGCGCCGCCGCGGTCCGCAGCGCCGCCGCGATCGCGTTGAAATCCGACAGGTTCCAGTGCGGCAACCGGCAGTTGTGCAGCATCACCTTCAGCACGTCCTCGTTGAGGACGCCCTTCCTGAAGATCTTCACCGGCGGCACCGTGATGCCTTCCTCGTAGATCGTGCGGGCGTCCGTCGGCAGCGAGCCGGCGACCTTGCCGCCGACGTCGGTCATGTGCCCGAACATCGCCGCCCATGCGATCAGCCGGCCGGCCCGGTAGATCGGCAGCAGCATCAGCCAGTCGTTCGCGTGGCTGATCGCGCCGCGGACCGAGTACGGATCGTTGGTGAGGAACA
>JAJXYU010000008.1 GCA_021780395.1 Pseudomonadota bacterium | reverse complement strand
CAAGGCGCCGGCCGCGACGCGCCACGGCTCGCGGGCGGCGCGGTCGCCGCCCGGCAAGGGCAAGGTCGCGAGATGCCCCAGCCGCCGACAGGTCGCGCCGGTGACCTCGAGCAGCTCGCCGCCCCAGGCTTCGCCGTCCGGACCGAGGCCGACGCCGTCGAGCGCGAGGCCGAGCAGCGGATCCGACCAGCGGTGCTCGGCCGCGACCGCGGCGACGTGCGCATGGTGGTGGCCGACCGCGATCGCGGTCGCGCCGCGATCCGCGGCGAACTGCAGCGCGAGACGCGTCGAGGGGAAATCCGGGTGCAGATCGTGCGCGACCCGCTGCGGTTCGACGTCGAGCAACGCGCACAGGTGCCGCGCGCATTCCTCGAGGAATGCGATCGACGCGGCGTCGTCCAGATCGCCGACGTGCTGCGACAGGAATGCCTCGTCGCCGCGGGTCACGCACACCGTCGTCTTCAGTCCGGCGCCGAGCGCGAGCACGGGCGGTCCGGCCGCGGGCAGGCGGATTGCCTCGGGCGTGTATCCGCGCGCGCGGCGCAGGAACCGGGGTGCCTCGCTCCCGAACCGCACCGAGTCGTCGCAGCGCACCGCGATCGGCCGGTCGTGCAGCAGGTACGCGTCCGCGATCCCGCCGAGGCGCCGCAGCGCGTCGGCGTCGTCGATCACCAGCGGCTCGCCGCCGGGGTTCGCGCTGGTCATCACCCAGACCTCGGGCGACGGCGCCGCGAGCCACGCGGTCCCGGACGGTCGTCCGGCGGCTTCGTGGAACAGTAGCCACTGGATCGGCGTCGCCGGCAGCATCACGCCGAGGTGGTCGAGACCGTCGGCGATCCCGGGCAGCACGCCGTCCGCGGCCGGGTCCTTGGGCACGAGCACGATCGGGCGCTCGGGCGACTCGAGCCAACGTCGTGCGGCGCCGTCCGCGCGCGCGATCCCGTCGAGCGAAGCGGCGTTCGCGACCATCAGCGCAAACGGCTTCGCGTCGCGTGCCTTGCGGGCGCGCAGTGCGGCGACGGCTCGCGGATTGCGCGCATCGCATGCGAGGTGATAGCCGCCGAGTCCCTTGATCGCGACGATCCCGCCCCCGCGCAGGCACTCGAGGCTTCGCGCGATCGGATCGGTGCTCGCCGGGAGACCCCGGCCGGCGTCCGCCGCGGCGCCGACGTCGGCGCCGTCGCGGTCGAGGAAGCGCAGGCGCGGGCCACAGGCCGGGCAGGCCACGGGTTCGGCGTGGAAGCGCCGATCCGCCGGGTCGCGGTACTCGCGGGCGCAGTCCGCGCACATCGCGAACCCGGCCATGCTGGTGCGCGCGCGGTCGTACGGCAAGCCGAACGCGATCGTGTAGCGCGGCCCGCAGTGCGTGCAGGTGATGAGCGCGTGGCGCCAGCGCCGGTCGTGCGGATCGAAGAGCTCCTCGAGGCAGGCCGGGCAGGTCGCGGTGTCCGGGCCGATCGCGGTCGCGCAGCGCGAGGCGACGCTCGCCGCGATCGCGAACTCCGCGTGGCCCGCCGGGCGCACCTCGCGGGCGGTGATCGAATCGATCCGCGCGAGCGGCGGTGCGTCGCTCGCGAGCCGCGCGATCAGCGCGTCGAGTCGCGCCGCGGGGCCCTCGGCGCTGATCTCGACCCCTTCGGAGTCGTTGCGCACCCAGCCGCGCAGCTCGAGTTCGTGCGCGAGCCGCCACACGAACGGGCGGAACCCGACGCCCTGGACGATCCCGCCGACGCGGATGTGGCGTGCGTGGCTCACCGCACCGCGGCGATTCGCGGCGGCCGGCCGCGCTCGATCCAGTCGAGCCATTCGTCGATGCCCGCTCCCGATTTCGCCGAGGTCAGAATCGCCGTCAGTCCGGGGTTCACGCGGCGGGCGCACTGCAACGCGAAGTCGACGTCGAAGTCCACGTAGGGCAGGAGATCGGCCTTGTTGAGCAGCAGGAGCGAGGCGACCCGGAACATCTCCGGATACTTCAGCGGCTTGTCCTCGCCTTCGGTCACCGACAGCACGACGACCTTCGCCGCCTCGCCGAGATCGAACGCGGCCGGACAGACCAGGTTGCCGACGTTCTCGATGAACAGCACGCCGCCCGCGGCGGGCGCGAGCGTCGCGACCGCGCGGCCGACGGCCTCGGCGTCGAGGTGGCAGCCCTTGCCGGTGTTGATCTGGGTCGCCGGCGCGCCGGTCGCGCGAATCCGCTCGGCGTCGCGGGCGGTTTCCTGGTCGCCTTCGATCACCGCGACGGGCCGGGTTCCGCGGATCGCCTCGATCGTGCGCACCAGGAGCGAGGTCTTGCCGGAGCCCGGGCTCGACATCAGGTTGATCGCCTGGACCGCGTGCGACGCGAACGCGGCCCGGTTGGCGGCCGCGTAGCGATCGTTCTTCTCCAGGACGTCGACTTCCAGCGAGATCAGCCGCGTGCCGTGCGCGAGCGGCGCCGGCGCGGACCAGGGCGCGAGCGGGTTCGGCGCGTGGCCCTGCGGATGATCCTCGTGTCCGTCGCCGCAGCCGCAGGTCGTGCACATCGCCGTCACTCCACCTCGAGGGCTTTGATCCGCATCTCGGTGCCGCCGGTCACCTGGACCTGGCCGCCGCCGCAGTGCGGGCAGGGATCGAGCGGCCGCGAGATCAGTATTTCACGGCCGCAGCCGAGACACCACGCACGCCCGTCGGTCGCGACGATCTCGAGGCGCGCGCCCTCGGCACGGCCGCCGCGCATCGCGGCCTCGAAGCAGAATTCGAGCGCCTCGGGCTCCACCGCGGCGAGCCGGCCGACCTCGAGGGTCACGGTGCGCACGCGCTGGAAGCGCTCGCGCGTCGCGGCGTCCTCGATCAGTTCGGCGATGCTCTGGCACAGGCTCATCTCGTGCATCGCGTGCCGCCCGTCACCGCAAGCCGTCGGGCAGCGTGGGCTCCCGGCCCACGAGATCGGGAAACGCCGCGTC
>JAJXYU010000338.1 GCA_021780395.1 Pseudomonadota bacterium | reverse complement strand
CCCAGATCGCGAGCAGGATCGTCGGCACCAGCGCCGGCCGCCGGTGCCGCAGTCCACGAACCGTCCAGTCATCGCCGATGTGCAGGTACGCCGCTGCCGCGAGCGCGCCGCAGGCCGCGCCGGAGGTGTTCCAGATCCAGTCGTACAGGTTCGTCACGCGATGCGGCGTCAGTGCCTGCGCGAGTTCGAGCAGCATCGACAGCGCCGATCCGAACAGCGCGGCGAGCACCGTCCGGCGCGCGCGTCCAGGGCCGCCGAGGCTCAGGCGGCACGCGGCGCCGAACGGCAGATACAGCAGGAAATTCGCGATCAGATCGGCGCGATAGTAAATAGGGGCGGTCACGAGCGCGAGCCGGTGACGCCACTCGATCGGCGTCGGGATCCGGAACTCGAGCGGGTACAGCGAGCCCCAGGCGATCAGCAAGGCGACGCCGAGTGTGAGCCAGCGCGCGGTCGTGCGCGGGTCCGACGTCGACGCGGGACGCTGCGCGGCGGGTTCGCTCATCGCGGCTTCATCGCGGGCGGACCCGTCGCGTCGGCTCGGCAAGATAAGGATCGTCGGGCCAGTAATGCTTCGGATAGCGGCCCTTCAAGTCCTTCCGGACCTCGTGGTAGGTGTGCTTCCAGAAGTTCTGCAGGTCGCGGGTCACCTGCACCGGGCGTCCCGCCGGGGACAGGAGTTTCAGCAGCAGGGGCACGCGGCCGGCGGCGATCGTCGGCGTCACGGTGAGGCCGAACAACTCCTGCAGCCGCACCGAGACCGTCGGAATCCCGCCGTCCAGGTAGTCGATCGGGATGCTCGATCCGCTCGGCACCCGCAGGTGCGTCGGCGCTTCGCGGGCGAGCACGGTCCGCTGGCGGTGCGTCAGGCGGCTCTCGAGCGCGCGAGCCCAGTCGACGCGCGCGAGGTGCTCGCGCCGCGTGCATCCCTCGATCCACGGCATCACCCAGGACTCGAGGTCCGCGTCGAGCGCCGCGTCGCTCAGATCGGGCCACGGTTCGGGCGCGGGCACCTCGAGGCGGCGCAACAGCGCGACTCGCGCCTGCCATTGCCGCAGGTCGCGGGTCCACGGGAGCGCGGCGATGCCGAGGTCGCGGATGCCCGCGATCATCGCCGTGCCGAACGCGTGCGGATCGATCTCGGCGATGTCGGCGCTCGCGAGCAGGATCGCGCCGAGACGTCGATCGCGGCGGGCGCGTACGGCCTGCGCTCGCCGATCCCAGGCGACCTCGGATCGCTCCTCGATCTGCGCGGCGAACAGCCGTTCGATCGTCTCCGCGTCGATCGGCGCCGCCAGGTGGATCCGGGCGTCGCGGTCGGCACCGTCGAGCTGCGCCGCGACCAGATACGTCGCCTTCGCGAGGGCCTGTGGCTCGGCGAACGTCGCGCCGCGTCCGTTCGCGAGCACGTAGCGCCCGTCCGCGCCGCGGCTGCGCGCGATCCGATCGGGATACGCGAGCGCGAGCAAGGTGCCGGCGGCGCGATCCCGATCGACCGCGTCGGGGCTGCCGCCGAGCTGCCGCCGCCAGCGCGCCGAGGCGCGTGCCGCGGCCGAGACCGCGCGCACATCGACGTGGCCCGCGGACCGACCGGCCGGGTCGCGATCCCCGAGGGCGGCGAGCGCGCTGCGGATGTCCGCGTCGCGAGCCCCCGCCGGAGCCCGCACGACGACCCGCTCGCTGAGCACCGCCGCGAGATCGCAGGCGAGCCCGACGGCCCGCATCGCGACGGACCGCTCCAGCATGTGCGCGAGCCGCGGGTGCGCGCCGAGCGCCGCGATCGCGCGGCCGTGGGCGGTGATGCGCCCGGCGGCATCGATCGCGTCCAGACGGCGCAGCAGATCGTGCGCCTGCGCGAGATGCGCCGCCGGCGGCGGGTCGAGCCAGCGCAGCCCGTGCCCGTCGGTCGTGCCCCACGCCGCGAGCTCGAGTGCGAGCGGCGCCAGATCCTCGTGCAGGATCTGGGGCTCTGCGTGCGGTGCGAGCGCAGCGTGGGCGCTCGTCGACCAGAGCCGGAAGCACACCCCGGGGCCCGTGCGCCCGGCGCGCCCGCGCCGCTGGTCGGCCTCGGCCTGAGAGAGCTTCGTGGTCACCAGACGGCTCATGCCGCTCGCCGGATCGAATTGCGACCGGCGCGCGAGGCCGCTGTCGACGACGATGCGCACGCCGTCGATCGTGAGGCTGGTCTCGGCGATCGACGTCGCGAGCACGATCTTGCGCAAGCCCGGCGCCGACGGCGCGAGTGCGGCTTCCTGGGCGCGCGGATCGAGGTCTGCGTACAGCGGCAGCACGCGCGTGCCGCGCGGCAGCGCGCTCTCGCCGAGCAGCCGTTCGACGCGTCGGATCTCCGGTGCCCCGGGGAGGAAGCACAGCGCGTCGCCCGCTTCGCTCGCGAGCGCCGCGACCAGGGTCTGTGCCGCCTGCTCCTCGATCGACGCGTCCGTCCGGCGCGCCAGGTGCTGCGTTCGCACGTCGAACGGCCGGCCGCTCGCGGTCACGATCGGCGGCGAATCGAGCAAGCGTGCGAGCGGCTGCGTGTCGAGCGTCGCCGACATCACGATCAGGCGCAGGTCGGGGCGCAGATTCTCCTGGACGTCGATCGCGAGCGCGAGTCCGAGGTCGCCGTGGACGCTGCGCTCGTGAAATTCGTCGAACACGACGCAGGCGGTGTCGCCGAGCGCGGCGTCGTCCTGGATCATCCGCGTGAGGATTCCTTCGGTCACGACCTCGAGTCGGGTCGCGCGGGAGACCCGCGACTCGAGGCGGGTGCGGTAGCCGATGCGCTCGCCGAGCCGCTCGCCGGCGAGCTGTGCGATCCGCGTCGCGATCGCACGCGCCGCCAGTCGCCGCGGCTCGAGCATCACGATCTTGCGGTCGGCGAGCCAGCCTGACCCAAGCAGCGCGAGCGGTACGATCGTGCTCTTGCCGGCACCGGGCGGCGCCTCGACGATCAGGCGATGGTGGTCCTCGAGCGCGCGCGCGATCGCCGGCACGACCGAACCGATGGGCAAGCCGGGCAGCGCGTCGTGGATCCGTTCTTGCAGGCTCAAGGGCGTGGTTTCGCAGCGTCGGTCGTTCGTGTCGCGCTCGATACTCTACCGTGAACGCGCGACGAGGTGCGCGCGGGGACGATCCTGCTAGAATGCCGGCGACGGGCCTGTAGCTCAGTCGGTTAGAGCAGGGGACTCATCGACGGTAAGGAGGTGCCTTCGCGTCGCGAGGCGCGAAGTGGACGGGATGAATTCAGGGAACCCTTAACGGTATGGCCGATGGCAACCCTGAGCCAAGCCGGCGGTACACCGCCGGAAGGTGCAGAGACTACCTGAGCGCTTGAGTCGCGCTTAATGACAGGCGAGAGCGTCCCGCACCCCACGCGGGTGAAGAGATAGTCCACTCCCGCCGGAAACGGTGGGGCAAAGTGAATCCCTTGGTCGTCGGTTCGAGTCCGACCGGGCCCACCACATGACCGGACCGCGCCGCACCCACGAGGGGGCGGCGCGCGTCCATGACGAGCGGGAGATCGCGATGACCATCGATCGTGCGCGGACGATCCGCGGCGCAGTGCGCGTCGCCGCCTGCGCGGCAGTGCTCGCGCTCGTGGGCCAGTCGGCCACCGCGGCGGTACCCGAGCAGGCGCTCGACACCAGCGGCACGCCGGCGTCGCTCGCGTCGCTCGCGGGGTTGCGGCCCGTGGTCGCGAGGCACGCGATGGTCGTGACCGCGCAGCATCTGGCGACCGATGTCGGACTGAAGGTCCTGCGCGAAGGCGGCAACGCGGTCGACGCGGCGGTCGCCGTCGGCTATGCGCTCGCCGTCGTGCATCCGTGCTGCGGCAACCTCGGCGGCGGCGGCTTCATGATGCTGCACCTCGCGGGCGGGAAGACCGTGTTCCTCGATTTTCGCGAGAAAGCCCCGCTCGCGGCGACCGCGAACATGTACCTCGATGCGGCCGGCAACGTCGTGCCGGGCCTCAGCACCCGGTCGTATCTCTCGGTCGGCGTGCCGGGCACCGTGATGGGCCTCGATACGGCGCTTGCGAAATACGGGACGATGAAGCTCGCACAGGTCATCGCGCCCGCGATCCGGCTCGCCCGCGACGGCTTCGTGCTGCAGCCGGGCGACGCGAAGATCCTCGATCGCCGTGCGGCCGAGTTCGCGCGACGGCCGAACGTCGCGGCGATCTTCCTGCATCACGGAAAGCCCTATGCCGCGGGCGAGCGGCTGGTGCAGCCGCAGCTCGCGCGCACCCTGGAGTCGATCGCGCGGCACGGAACGGACGCGTTCTACCGGGGACCGATCGCGCGCGCGATCGTCGCTTCGAGCCGACGGCACCACGGCATCCTGTCGATGCAGGACTTCGCCGACTATCGGGCACGCTGGGATCGCCCGGTGAGCTGCGGGTATCGCGGGTACACGTTCCTCTCCGATCCGCCGCCGAGTTCCGGCGGCGCGACGATCTGCGAGATCCTCGGGATCCTGGCGCCGTACCCGCTCGCGCGGTGGGGCTACGGATCCGTCGAGAGCATTCATTACCTCGTGGAAGCCGAACGACGGGCGTTCGCGGATCGCAACAGCGACCTCGGCGATCCCGCGTTCGTGCACAACGATGTACAGCGGCTCCTGTCGCCGGCACACCTCGCGGCGCTGCGCGCGACGATCGAGCCCGCAGCCGCGACGCCCTCGTCGGCGATCCGGGGCCACCTCGGCGCGACCGAAGGCAACGACACGACCAACTTCTCGATCGTCGATGCACAGGGTAACGCGGTCGCGGTCACGTACACGATCAATTACCTGTTCGGCAACGGCCGGATCGCCGGCGACACCGGCTTCTTCCTGAACAACGAGATGGACGATTTCACCTCGAAGCCCGGTGTCGCGAACAGCTTCGGTCTGGTCCAGGGCGTGAGCAATGCGATCCAGCCGGGGAAGCGGCCGCTGAGCTCGATGGCGCCGTCGATCGTGCTCCGGGGAAAGAAGCTGTTCATGGTCACCGGCAGTCCCGGCGGATCGACGATCATCTCGACGGTGCTCGAGAGCTTCCTGAACGTCGTCGACTTCAAGATGAACATCCAGCAATCGGTCGACGCGCCGCGCGTTCACCAGCAATGGTATCCGGACGTCGTGTTCGTCGAACCCGGTCTGCTCGCGGCAGCGGTGCAGGCGCGACTCGAGCGAATGGGCTATCGCTTCAAGGTGATCCCGTCATGGGGTGCGGACGAGGCGATCCTCGTCGATCCGCACACCGGTGCGCTCGAGGGGGCGAACGATCGGCGCCGACCGGCCGGCCTCGCGGCCGGCTACTGATCGGGCCAGGGCGCGCCGATGGGACGGCGAACGCCGGACGAGCGCTTCGGGCATCCGAGCGGACTGTGGATGCTGCTCGGCGTCACGGTCGGGCTGAACTACGCGTTCTACGGCTTCCGCGCGTTCGTCGCGCCCTATCTCGCGGGGGCGTTCTTCGCGCACGAGGCCCCTGGCGCCGCGATGCGGGATGCGAACCTGCTGACCGCGGGCGTCGGCTCGCTGCTCTATGCGACCCACGTCGTCGGCGGCTGGATCGCGGACAACGTGCTCGGGGAGGCCCGGGCGCTGCGGACCGCGCTGTGGCTCGAGACGCTCGCGCTCGCGTCGATGTCCTGGCCTAGCCGGGACGGCTTCCTGCTCGGCCTCGCGCTGTACGTGCTCGGTGCCGGCCTCAGCATCCCGCTCACGGTGTTGATCGGCCGCAACTACGGACCGGACGATCCGCGCCGCGACGCCGGCTACACGCTGTTCTACCTGGCGATCAACCTCGGCGGGTTCATCGCACCATTCGTCTGCGCCGATTGGATCGGTGGCCATTTCGGCTATCGGTACGGCTTCCTCGCCGCGAGCGCCGGCATCGCGGTCGCGGCGGCGCTGTTCGAATGGCGCGGCCGTCCCCTCGCGGCACGCCAGCCGCGGCCCCGGTTCGGCGGCCGACCGGCCTTGCCGCTGGTGCTCGGCGGCATGCTCGTCGCGCTCTATCCGACCAAACTCCTGCTCGAGCACCCGCATTGGCTCAACGGGGTGGTCGACGGTCTGCTGGGGCTCCTGGTCGCGTACTTCGTCGTGAGCGCGATCCGCCGCGGTGATCGGGTTCAGGCCGAGCGGTACGTTGCGATGCTGTCGTTGTTCGGTGCGAACATCGCGTTCTGGGCCCTGAGCTTCCAGGGGGCGACCTCGCTCAATTTCTTCGCGCGGGACTTCGTCGCGGCGCCGTTCGACTTCACGGTGTTCCAGTCGCTGAATCCGCTGTACATCATGCTCTTCGCGCCGCTGCTCGCGTTGCTCTGGCCGTGGCTCGGGCGCCGCGGCTGGGATCCGTCTACACCGCGCAAATTCGGGATCGGACTGGTGTTCGTCGCACTGTCCTACGTGATCGTGTATCGGGCGGCCGCGGATTCCGCGCTCGCGGGCGGGCGGGTCTCGTGGATCGCGCTCGCGCTGTGCTACCTCCTGCAGACGATCGGCGAGCTCGCGCTCTCGCCGATCGGTTACGCGATGGTCACGCGGCTCGCGGCGCCCGAGGAGTCCTCGCTCGCGATGGGGGGATGGTTCTTCGGGATCGCGATGGCGTACCAGCTCTCCGGACGCATCGCCGCGATGACCACGAGCGGCGCGGCGACCGGGATCGCGGGCTATGAGCAGGTGTACCGGGACCTGTGGCTGATCGGCCTCGCGATCGCCGCGGTCTATCTGATCGCGGCGCCGCGGATCGCGCGACTGATGCACGGCGCACGATGAACGAGCGCGGCCCGCGAGATCGGGGTCAGCGCGACGGCGCGGCGCCGGGGCAGGGCGTCGCACGGCCGCTCGGCTCCCGTGCGAGGACCTGATTGCGCTTGATCGACTGTTCCGGCGTCAACCACAGGCGTCCGCTCGCGGCGCAGCGCTCGCCGTAGTCGAAGAGGCTGCGCATGAACTGCGGACTGAAGTCGACGATGTTCGCGACCGGGAAGTCCGCCGGAATGTCGGTCAGGCGGAAGCGCATCCCGAGGTTGCGCGTGAGATTGATCGTGCCGAGGATCGCCTCACGGGTCTTGTAGGTCATGCTCGCGGAGAAGCTGCGGGTGAGCATCGCGACGGTGCTCACCGGCGTGGTGCTCGGGATTCGTGCGATCTGGCTGTTCACGATCATGTAGACCTCGCCGCCGCGCCAGGCCGGCAGGTCCTGCGGCCGCAGTCCCGCGACCAGGGGCAGCGCGAACACCGGCGTCGTCACGCTGCCGTCGACGTGCATCTCCTGGTACGTGCGATTGCCGTCGTGCACCCGGATCAAGACCGGCGGGAACACGCCCGGAACGCTCGCCGACGCGACGAGCACGTCGCGAAACAAGGCTCGGGCCGCTTCGCCGCCCCGTTCGGCGATCGTGCCCATGTCCCACAGAACCGTCTCCTCGCTGTCCAGATCGGTCGTCGCGATGATCAAGCGGCGTCCCCGCTCGGCAGCCCGCGCGACGGCGGTGATCAGCGCCGGCGTCACGTAGTGATTCACCATGTCGAACAACGCGTCGCGATGCTTCTGCCCGAGCGGCGAGACCAGTCGGCTCGCCACGCGCCACCACGCGGGGTGACGGAGCAGACGGCGGTGATCGGCCGTGAAAGCCGCCTCGAGCTCCGGATCCCAGTGCGGCCCGAGGAATGCGAACGGTGCGATCAACGCGCCGGCGCTCACGCCGGTCACGAGTTCGAATCGCGGCCGGTCGCCCGCCTCGGTCAATCCGACGAGCGCGCCGGCGCCGAACGCGCCTTCGGACCCGCCGCCGGAGAGGGCGAGCACGTCGACGGGGCCGGTGCCCGCCGCTCGACGGATCCCGGCGAAGAACGGCGGGGCCCAGCGGGTGAAGCCGTGAAGATCGGTCGTCACGAGCCGCACCGTCGGCGCAAAGCCCGGCGGCGCTGCCTCGCTGATCACCGTCGGCGGCGCCGGGCGGCGCACCGGCGTCGCGCACCCCGCGAGCGCGCCGAGACAGATCATGCTGAATACGCCGATTCGCACCGCGACCTCCGCAACCGGACCGCCCTCCGCGCGGCGCCCGGTCGGTGCGCGATCGCGGCGGGATCGCGAGAGCGTAACGGGTTTCGCCGGAGAGCTCACGCCGATTCGCCGGCCGCCCGGGTCGCCGGCTAGACTATGCCCGGTCGATCGGATTCGCCGACGGGAGATCGGAATGGCGGGACTCGCGTGGATCGCGGTGGGCGTCGGCGCGGCGCTCGGTGCCTGGCTGCGCTGGGGCCTCGCGGCGCTGTTGAACACCGGGGCACTCGCGGTGCCGCTCGGCACGCTCGCAGCGAATTGGGTCGGCGCGTACGTGATCGGTGTCGCCGTCGCGTTCTTCGCGCAAGCGGCCGCGATACCCGCCGAATGGCGCTTGTTCGTGATCACGGGGTTCTGCGGCGGGCTGACGACGTTCTCGACGTTCTCCGCCGAGAGCGTATCGCTCCTGCAGCAGGGGCGGTACGCGGCGCTCGTCGCCGAGATCGCCTTGCACGTCGGTGGCTCGCTGACCTTCACGGTGTTGGGAATGGCCTCGTGGCGCGCCTTCGCGGCACGCTGAGGCGGATGGCGCACGTCGACCGAGGAGTAGCCGCGATGCGAGGATATCAAATCACGTTCTTCACCCAGCAGGACCGGCGGCACGAGGGCAAGCCGCTCGGCGAGTGGTTGATGCAGCTCGCGAAGCGTCTCGAACTGCAGGGCGCGACGATGGTGTCGGCGGCCGAGGGCTTCGGCGCGTCCGGCCGCGTCCACTCGGCCCGCTTTTTCGAGCTCGGCGACCAACCGATCGAGGTCCTGATGACCGTGACCGAAGCGCAGGCGGACCGGCTCTTCGAACACTTGCGCAGCGCGGGCGTCCACCTGTTCTACGTGAAGACCGTGGTCGAGTACGGGACCCTCGGCGCCGAATGACCGCGACGGCCGACGGTGCCGCGGGGATCTCGACCCGCGGGGGGCACGGCGGCTCGAACTCCGCGCGTCTTGCGCGATCGAAACCTCGGGATACCCACGCGGGTCACTGCAACACATGACGATGGCTTCACGTTTCTCGTTCATCCTCGCCGCCTCGATCGTCGCCGCGGCGGCGGCCCATGCGTCACGGGCGCGCTTCGACCTGGCGGGTCCCACGCTCGAGGCGACGGTGACGCACGATCACCAGACACTCGGGATCGCGCAGGTGCCGAACCTCGCGGTCGGCGACCGGATCAAGATCAAGGCCGACCTGCCGCGTGATCAGTCCGTGCACTACCTGTTGATCGTCGCGTTCCTGAGCGGGTCGACGAATCCGCCCCCGCCGCGCTGGTTCACCTATTGCGATACCTGGAAGCGCCGCTGCGCCCACCGTGGGATCGACGTCGCGGTGCCGCACGGTGCCGAGCAAGTCCTGGTGTTCCTCGCCCCCCAGACCGGCGGCGACTTCAAGACGCTGGTCGGCGCGGTCCGCGGGCGTCCCGGTGCGTTCGTGCGCACCGCGCAGGACCTGAACCAGGCGATGCTCGACCGCTCGCGTCTCGACGTCTACCTGTCCGCGGTGCGCCGCCTGAACGACCTCGACCCCAGCCGGCTGCGCAAGACCGCGCCCTTGCTCGCGCGCAGTCTAGCGATCGTGGTCGATCCGAAGTGCCTGCAATTGATACCGGATCTGCAGGCGCCCTGTCTGCTCGCGCGGCGCGAGTCGATGATCCTCGAGGATGGCCACAGCACCTCGATCGTCGAGGCCCTGACGTCCGGGCCGGAGAGCGATCTGGCGATGCAGGCGAGTTACACGCCGGCGCTTCGCTTCGGCTACTACAGCCCCTATGTCGCCTCGGTGCTCGACATCGCGCGGATCTTCGATTCGTTCCGGACCGCGCAGTACGACTACATCCCGGCGCTCGCGACCCTGCGGGGCGAGCGGATCGAGCTGTCGCTGAATCGGCCGCCGACGTTCACCGAACCGAAGACCGTGCTCGTCACCGCGCTGCCGGCGGTCGAGCCGCCGCAGCTGCCGCCGTTGCACGCGGTCGATCCGAAGGGAATCTACTGCGCCCGCAAGCACTCGCTCGTGCTGCCGGTCGAGGGCGCGCCGCTCGTCTTCTCGACCGCGTATGCGCACGGGATGAAGTTGCGGCTCGAGGGCAAGGACGGCAAGCGCATCGAACTGCCGGCGCGCGCCGATGCGGTCAAAGGGGGATTCGTGATCGATACCGCCGCGCTCGGCGATGCCGCGACCGGCGGGCTCGGCGACCAGGTCAAGGGCGTGCTGCACGGGGACTGGGGATTCACCTCGTACGAGGGGCCCACGTTCCAGCTCATCAACGATCAGCGCTACGACTGGCATCTCGCCGACGGGGAATCGAACGCGTTGATCGTCGGTCGCGAGGACACGATCCACCTGCGCGCGTCGAGCGTGAGCTGCATCGACGACGTGATGCTGCGGGATCCGGACGGCAAGGAATTGAAGGTCGACTGGAAGGCCGGGAAGCCGGACGAGGTCGAGCTGAAATTGCCGCTGCAGAAGGCGAAGCCAGGAAGCCTGACGTTGCTGGTCCGCGAGTACGGTGCGAAGGCGCCGCGACCGGTGCCGCTGACGGCGTTCGCCGCCGCCGGACGGCTCGACGGGTTCAGCTATCACGCCGGCGATGCGGTCGGAACCTTGCGCGGCAGCCGGCTCGACGAGGTGTCGGGGCTGGAACTCGCGGGCGTGCGTTTCGCCCCGCAAACCCTGTCGACCGGGCAGCACGGCGATGATCTGACCCTGTCGGTCGTGAATCCGGGGGCGGCGTCGGCTGTGCAGCCCGAGCGCAAGGTCATCGCGACGGTGCAGCTGAAGGACGGCCGCACGCTCACCTTGTCGAGCGCGGTGCTGCCGCCGCGACCACGATCGGTGCTGATCGCAAAGAGCGTGCATCCGTCGCGGGCGGACCGGGCGAGCGGGATCCGGCTGGGCGGTGATGCGCAGTTGCCCCAGGACGCGCGCCTGGTCTTTTCGGTCCGGGCGGTCGCGCCGGCGCGGTTCGATCGGCGCACCACGCTCGACGTCGCAACCGTCGACGGCAGCGAAGCCACCACGCTGACACTCGACAACGGCGGCTTGACGCTCGAGAACGCCCACGTCGCGATCGCGCAATTCCGGGCCTCGAAGGCCTTCGGACGGGCGGCGTTCGGCCCGGTCCAGTTCCGGATCACGGTCGACGGCGTCGCCGGTGCCTGGCAGCCGCTCGCGACCGTGGTGCGCTTGCCGACGTTGCGCACGCTGCAATGTCCCGACACCCGAACGATCGCCTGCAAGCTGAGCGGCTCGCAGTTGTTCCTGATCGACTCGGTCGCGGCGAATCGGGATTTTCACGACGCCGTCGCGGTGCCGGACGGATTTCCGGGCGAGGCACTGCCGGTCCCGCATACGCACGGCGGCTCGCTGTACGTGAAGTTGCGCGATGACCCGACCGCGGTGGATCGGCTCACGCTGGCGGCGCGCCGCTTGCCGCCGCCGCACCGGGAGGCGAGTCATGCGACCGGCATGCCGCAGCCGGCTGCGCCTGAGTCGCCGCGGTCGGCGCCGACCGCCGCGCCGACCCCGCCGACCCCTGCT
>JAJXYU010000217.1 GCA_021780395.1 Pseudomonadota bacterium | reverse complement strand
GAGCGCGTCGATCGCGCCCTCCATCCGCGCGCGCGCGGCGCGCACCTCGACCCCGGTCCTGTCGATCTCGGCGCGCACGTCCTCGAGCGCGGTCTGCAGCATCGCGAGCCGCCGTGCGGCGTCTTGCGCGCGGGCGCGCGCGGTGTCGCGCGCGGAGCGGCGATCGACGTGCTCGCGATGCAGCCGGTTGACCTCGCCCTGCAGGCGCTCGCGCCGATCCTCGTGTTCGCGAATCCGCTCGCGGGCCTCGGAGTGCCGCTTCTCCAACTCGCGCAGCGCGTCCGCGAGCGAGGCGACCTGGCCGCGGATCTCGCGCAAGCTTTCCTCGCGTTCGATCACGCCTTCGTGGACGTCGTGATCGCGCGCGACCCGCAGCCAGTCGCGCCCGATCCAGATCCCGTCGCGGGTCACGAGCGACTCGCCGGGCGCAAGGGCCGGGCGCCGCGCGAGCGCGTCGCGCAGATCCTCGGCCGCGAACACCCGAGCGAGCAGCGACTCCAGGGCCGCGGCGCCCTGCACCTTCGCCCGCAGCGAGTCCGCCGGAGCCGGCGGGGTCTCGGCACGCCGCTCGACGAATGCGAGGGTTCCGCCATCGAAGCTGCCGATGATCTCGGCCACGTCGGCGACGCCGTCGACGCATACCGCTTCGAGATAGGCGCCGAGCACCGTTTCGACCGCCCTTTCCCAGCCGCGCTCGACGCGCAACTGCTGCGCCAGGCGGGGCGCGCCGTCGAGCGCCTTCGCGCGCAGCCATTCGGCGACCTTGCCTGAGGCCTTGCCGAGCGCCGCGCGTTGCAGCGCCTCGGTCGAGACCTGCTTGCTGACCGCGTTCTGCCAGCGCGTTCGCGCCTCGTTGACCGCCTGTGCGAGCGATCGCTCGTCGTCGCGGGACCGCGACAGGTCCGCGAGCGCTGCGTGCAACTCCTCCTGGGCGCGTCGGGCCCCGGTCTCGGCACGGTCGAGATCCGCTTCGAGCGCTTCGAGCGAAGCCTCGGGCTTCGCGGCCAGTAGTTGCGCCTGTTCGTCGCGCTGCCGCTGCTGCTGCTGCAACAGATGGCGCTGCTGGCCGTCGAGCTGTTCGATCCGGGCCTTTTCGACCTGGGTCTGCCGCTCGCCGACCGAGACCGACTCGGCGTGCGCGTTCCACGCCTGCTGCCAGGCCGCAAGCGCCTGCTCGGCCGCCGCGAGCGCACCGGCCGCGGCGCGCTCCCCGGCATGCGCGTCGTCGAGCGCGGGCACCATCGCGGACAGGTCCTGGACGAGCGTCGCGATCGTGCCCTGGTCGCGCTCGATCGAATCGGCCAGGTCGCGGGCCTGCGCGTCGATCCGCTCGAGATCCTGCCGCTGGCGTTGGCGGGTCTCGCGCTGATGCCGGAGATTCTGCTCGACCTTGCTCACCTCGCCGCTCGCCGCGTAGAGGCGCGCCTGGATCGCGCCGACCGCGTCCGTCGCCGCGGCGCGCTCGCTGCGGGTCCGTTCGATTCCTGCCTCCGCCTCGCGCAGGTCGGCGACCGTCGCCTGCAGCCCGGCCTCGTCGCGCGTGACCACCGCCTCGCGCTCGGTCCGCTCGGCGTCCAGGGCGCGCAGGCGCAGTGCGAGCGCCTCGGCGTGGAGCTTGCGCTGCTCCTCGACCAGCTGCTGGTAGCGCTTCGCCGTCGCCGCCTGCCGCTGCAGGTGTCGGATCTGCTTGTCCACCTCCTCGCGCAGGTCGTTCAGCCGGTCGAGATTCTCGCGCGTCTGCGCGATCCGGCTTTCGGTCTCTCGCCGCCGCTCCTTGTATCGCGAAATGCCCGCCGCTTCCTCGAGGAACGCGCGCAGGTCGTCCGGCCTCGCCTCGATCACGCGCGAGATCATTCCCTGCTCGATGATCGCGTAGCTGCGCGATCCGACACCGGTGCCGAGGAACAGCTGGGTGATGTCCTTGCGACGGACCTTGGTGCCGTTGATGTAGTAGTCGGAGGTGCCGTCGCGGCTGACCGTTCGCCGCAGCGCAATCTCGTTGTAGGTCGCGTACTGGCCGCCGAGGGACCCATCCGCGTTGTCGAACACCAGTTCGACCGACGCGGCACCGAGCGGTTTGCGCGCCGAAGAGCCGTTGAAGATCACGTCCGACATCGATTCGCCGCGCAGGTGCTTCGCGGAGATCTCGCCCATGACCCAGCGGACGGCGTCGATGATGTTCGACTTGCCGCATCCGTTCGGTCCGACCACGCCGGTGAGGTTGCTTGGAAAGGAGATCGTCGTCGGCTCGACGAACGACTTGAATCCGGCGATCTTGAGTTTGGCGAGACGCATGTTCCGGTGCTGGACCTCGACGTGAGAAGCGGCCCGCTGTGACGATTGGCGGTGACCGACGCGTGGCGGCCGACGTGGCGCGTAGTGTAAAGTAAATGCCGGCTTCGTAAACCCCTCGCGGCGCACCGCCCCCGGACCTGCCGATGACCGTACCGACCAAGACGCTGGACACGTTCGAGAACCCATCACCGGAGCGGGACTACACGATTCGAATGACGATCCCGGAGTTCACCTGCCTGTGTCCGAAGACCGGGCAGCCGGATTTCGCGACGCTGCGGCTGGAGTACGTTCCGGACCAACGGTGCGTGGAACTGAAGGCGCTGAAGCTCTACATCTGGTCGTACCGGAACGAGGGTGCGTTCCACGAGGCCGTCACGAACCGGATCCTGGGCGACCTCGTCGCCGCGACCGCGCCACGTTTCATGCGCCTCACCGCCGAGTTCAACGTGCGTGGCGGCATCTACACCACCGTGGTCGCCGAGCACCGATCGATCGGCTGGCAAGCCGCCGCGCCGGTCGACCTGCCTCCCTGACCGGTCGGCCGGCACCGTCCGGCCGCACCCGCCTTGCCCATCATCGACTCGGCGATCGGGTACACTCGATCGACGAATTTCCGCCGGCGTGTACAGGACGTGCGGCACCGGTATAATCCCGCGCTCTTTGGTTAG
>JAJXYU010000351.1 GCA_021780395.1 Pseudomonadota bacterium | reverse complement strand
CGCAGGACCACAAGCGCCGCGACGACGGCGATCGGGGACCCAACACCGGCGGGATGGGCGCGTATTCGCCGGCGCCGGTCGTGACCCCGGCGCTGCACGCGCGGATCATGCGCGAGGTGATCGAGCCGACCTTGCGCGGGCTGCAACTCGAAGGCGTCCATTACACCGGGTTCCTGTACGCGGGTCTGATGATCGCCGCGGACGGTACGCCGAACGTGCTCGAGTTCAACTGCCGTCTCGGCGATCCCGAAGCACAGCCGATCCTGATGCGCCTGCGCAGCGACCTGCCCGCTTTGTGCGAAGCGGCGCTCGCGCACCGACTCGCCGGGTTCCACGCCGACTGGGACCCACGCGCGGCGCTCGGCGTCGTCCTCGCCGCCGGTGGCTACCCGGAGACGGCGCGCACCGGCGATCCGATCACCGGTCTCGACGCCGCGGCTCGCTTGCCGGGCAAGGTGTTCCATGCCGCCACGCGCCTCCGGGACGGCCACGTGGTCACGAACGGCGGCCGGGTGTTGTGCGCGGTCGGTCTGGGCGCAACGGTCGGTTCGGCACGCGACGCGGCGTACGCGCTGGCCGACGCGATACACTGGGAATCGATGCAATTGCGGCATGACATCGGCCATCGCGCGATCGCGCGCGAGGTGGCCGGCGCCGGCGATCGACCGGCCGGGGAGCGAGGATGAGCCTGTCCGCACTGTGGAGTGCGACCTGGATACTCGCGGTCGGCACGTCGCTCGCCGGCGGGGCGGGCGCGTTCACGCTGCACGTCGACGGGGCCCCACAGGTCGCGAAGGATCAGGTCTACGACCGCGGGGGCTGTGATGGGGCGAATCGATCGCCCGCGCTCAGCTGGTCGTCCCCCCCGGCGGGCACGCGCAGTCTCGCGATCACGATGTTCGACCCGGATGCCCCCGGGCATGGCTGGTGGCACTGGATCGTCGCCGACCTCCCGGCGAGCCTGCGCGGGTTGCCGGCGAACGCGGGCGCCGCAGCAGGCGGATCCTTGCCGACGGGGGCGTTCCAGGGACGCAACGACTTCGGCGAATTCGGCTACGGCGGTCCTTGTCCGCCGCTCGGCGACCCGCCGCATCATTACGTGATCACGGTCTGGGCGCTGCGCTCGACGCGGCTGCCGGTCGAGCACTCGGCGCTCGACCGCACGATCGAAGCCGCGTTGCGGCACGATGCGATCGCGAGCGCACGCGCGGTGCTCACCTACGGTCGATCGCGCGCGAGCCGCTGACTCGGCGGCGCGGCGCCGCTACGCGTCGCGCTAGCGCGCGAGCGCGTTAGCGTCCCAGCCGCCACCGAGTGCGGCGATCAGCGAAACGCTCGCCGTCAGCCGGTTCAAGCGGACGTTGAGGGCGGTCTCGCGGCTCGCAAGCGTGGTCGTCTGCGCGCTGATCACGCTGCTGTACGGGACGACCCCGGCCTTGTACTGGTCGAGGGTCAACGCCTGCGCTTCGCGGGCCTGTGCGACCGTGTTCCGTGCGATCGCCGCCTGGCGCTGCAGGATCCGCAGCGTCGCCAGATCGTCCTCGACCTGCTGCACGGCGGACAGCACCGTTTGCCGGTAATCGGCGACGCTCGCGTCGTACGCGGCGCGGGCGGCGGCGGCCTGGGCGCGCCGCAAGCCCCCGGCGAACAGGGTCTGCGCAACCTGCGGCCCGAAGGCCCAGACCATGTTGGAGCTGCGGATCAGCGTCGCAAGCACGCCGCTCGCATAATCGTCGGAGCCGGTGAGCTGCAACGCCGGGAAGAACGCCGCGCGGGCGACGCCGATCTGGGCGTTCGCCGCCGCGACCTGCCGCTCCGCCTCGGCGACGTCCGGCCGCCGCTCGAGCAGCGACGACGGCACGCCGGCCGGAACGACCGGCACCACCGCGGTCAGCGGCGCGGGTGCGACCGAGAAGCGTGACGGGGGTATGCCGAGCAGTACGGCGACCGCGTGCACCAGCAACGCGCGTTGCACGCCCGCGTTGACCTGCTGCGACTCGCTCGCGAGCAGTTGGGTACGCGCGCTGACCACGTCCGCTTCGGCGGCGACGCCGTAGTGATAGCGGCTCTCGGTGATCGCGAGCGCCTGGCGGTCCGCGGTGACGGTGTCGGCGAGCAGCGCCACCAGGCGATCCTGGGCCCGCAGCGCGAAATAGTCGGTCGCGAGCTCCGCGCGGACCGACAGCCGGGTTGCCGCGAGCGCGGCGGCCGCGGCCTCGGCCGACGCCGCGCTGCCCTCGACCTCGCGGCGCGTGCGCCCCCAGACATCGAGGTTCCAGGTGCCCGCGAGACCGGCGGAGTTCAGCGTGCTCGACCCGGCGGTCGTCGTCGTGCGTTCGCGTCCGAAGCTCGCGGTCAGGGTCGGCCAGAACCCGGCACGGGCTTCGCGGACCAACGCCCGCGCCTGCGCGACGGCCGCCCGGGCGGAGGCGACCGTCGGATTCGACGCACCGACCCGCCGTTCGAGGTCGTCGAGCACGGGGTCGCGATAGATCCGCCACCAAGCGGTGCGTTCGATGCGGCCGGGCGAGCTCGGCTTCCAGCCGCGCGCCTCTTCGTAATGCCGCCCGACGTCGACGGTGGGCCGCCGGTAATTCGGCCCGACCGCGCACGCCGCCGTGGCCGCCGCGCACACCATGATCCCGACCCAGCGACCCCTCATGTCCCTGCCTCCACCGGCCGACCAGTCGCGAGCGTCTCGCCCCGGTGGCGTCGACCGATCCGCCGCACGTACCAATAGACGACCGGAGTCGTGTACAGCGTCAGCAGCTGGCTGACGACGAGCCCGCCGACGATCGAGATGCCGAGCGGACGGTGCAGCTCCGTCCCCTCGCCCGCGGCGACCGCGAGCGGCAGCGCGCCGGCGAGCGCCGCGCACGTGGTCATCATGATCGGCCGGAAGCGCAGCTCGCAGGCGTGCGCGATCGCGGCGCGCGAGTCCATTCCGAGCCGGCGCTCCGCGTCGAGCGCGACGT
>JAJXYU010000027.1 GCA_021780395.1 Pseudomonadota bacterium | reverse complement strand
CGAACGCGACCGATTCGAGCCAGTCGATGCCGATGTGGACGTTGTCGGCTTCACGGCCCGGCAGCGGCAGATCCTTGCCCTTCGGCGCGCCCGAGCCGACGAAGATCGCATCGAACCGCCCCTCCGCGAGCAACCGGCTCAGGCTGTCGATCGGTGAGCCGAGTTTCAGCGACACGCCGAGATCGAGAATCACGCCGATCTCTTCGTCGAGCACGGATTGCGGCAGCCGGAACGAGGGGATGTTGGTCCGCATCAGCCCGCCCGGCGCGCCGTGTCGCTCGAAAATCGTCACGGCGTAACCAAGCGGCGCCAGATCGTTCGCGACCGTCAAGGATGCGGGACCGGCGCCGATGCACGCGATCCGTTTGCCGTTCTTGTGGGTCGGCGCCTTCGGCAGCCGCGCCGCGATCCCCGTCCCCTTCAGATCGGCCGCGACCCGCTTCAGACGGCAGATCGCCACGGGCTTATCCTCGACGCGCCCGCGCCGGCACGCCGGTTCGCAAGGTCGATCGCAGACCCGCCCGAGTATCCCGGGGAAGACGTTCGACTCGCGGTTCAACAGGTAGGCGTCGTCGAACCGACCCTGCGCGATCAGCCGGATGTATTCCGGCACATCGGTGTGGGCGGGGCAGGCCCACTGGCAGTCGACGACACGGTGGAAGTAGTGCGGATCGGCGGTATTGGTCGCCGGCATCGCCGCCGGCGGGGCTTCCCGCAAGCCGGTCCTCGTCTCTGGCATTTCGAAACCTCGCGTCCAGCGTCGGCAACTGGCGAATGTTACTCCCATCGTCTCGATCCGCCAGGGAACCACTACGCAGCTTGCGAGTTTACCGTGCCCAGAGCCGATCCGACGGATAGACTATACGGTGGTCCTTCGAGACTCTGCGAGGTCATCATGCGCCTCATCGTACGACATGCTCTGTTCGCGGCCGTCCTGACCGCGACCGGTCTCTCGGCGGCTCATGCCGGCGGCAATCCCTTCCAGGATTTGTTGAAAGCGGTCAATGGGCCACGCAATTCCACGCCGCTCGGCAGGGGCCTGCCCACCACCGAGATCGCGGCCGGTCTCAAGGAGGCCCTGGCGAAGGGCACCACGAACGCGATCCGGAGCCTAGGCCGTAAGAACGGGTTCTGGAACAACCCCAAGGTCCGCATTCCTCTGCCGGGCAGGCTCGAGCAGGCGGCAAACCTCGCGCGCAAACTGGGCCAGGGCGCCAAGGTCGATGCGTTCGAGCTCAGTATGAATCGTGCCGCCGAGAAGGCGGTGCCCCAGGTCGCGCAGATATTCGGCGACGCGATTCGCAAAATGACCCTGAGCGATGCCCGGCGCATTCTCACCGGCGGCAATCACGCCGCGACCGACTACTTCCGCCGCGTCGCGGGCCCGGCGCTGGCCGCCCGAATTCACCCGATCGTCGCCGCGGCCACCGACAGCGTGGGCGTGACCCGCAAGTACAAGGCGTTCACGTCGAGCGGC
The DNA here is from genome assembly GCA_021780395.1 of Pseudomonadota bacterium. The sequence goes on along the minus strand of JAJXYU010000027.1, from coordinate 1,513 downwards.
GTCGGCGGCGAGATCGGCGGCGCGCTCGGCGCGCTCGAATCGTTCGGCGGCAAGCCCGCGAACCACCACGACAGCCCGCTCAATCTCGACGATTATGTGACTCGTAAGACACTGGACGGACTGTTCACGGTGATCGGCGAGGAGGAGCAGTCGATCCGCGACAATCCCGCCGCGCGCGGCACCGAGCTGCTGAAGAAAGTCTTCGGCGGCTGAGCCGGCGCGGCGCGGCACGACGCCCATCGGGCGGCGTGTTGGTTTCCCATCCGAACGAAGGCAAGGACGGCTACGACACGATCGAATGGGCCGCGAAGCAATCGTGATCGACGGGTCCGACGACCGACGACGCAGCCGTGGCCGCGTGGTGTCGACGCGGCCTGCGCATGGAGAGCGTGCTTCCCTGGTACGCCGTGGGCGCACTGCACGGACTCACCCCCTACTACTACGAATGGCTCCGCCATCCGGTCGACGACCCCCGGTGGCACCGGGCGGGCTTGCGTGGAAAGTACGCTCGCACCCACGCCGCCGTGTCGAATGCGTCCGGTTGGTACGGCGATGACGATGGTCCGGTCGGTGCGACCGTCAACTTCAATGGTCCGCTGGCGACGCGAGCGGCGACACACCTCGCGAACGACTCACGCGCCGCCGACGGCGGTTCGTCCAGGGACAGGCACTCCAGGGGTAACGCGTCGGGTCGGCGCATCGACTCGCGATCCGTCAACGAGGCGCCACGGGCTATGTCAACAGTGGGTGGCCGTCGGGCAACTGATGCGCATACCAGGTCGCGAGCCGATGTCGTATCGACTTCTCACTGATCTGGTCCTCCGGCATGGGCGCGATGCGCTGATCATGGACGAGCAAGCGGTACACATAGAGCGCCTTGTCACTCGCCGAGTCGGTTGCCTCGAATTCGACCGCCTTGCGCGCCTCCGCATACTGAATCCCAGCCAGCAAGGCCGCCTTGAACAGCTCCGCTTCGTGCTTGAGTTTCTTCATGTGCCGCTCTCCAACTCGAAGCCCATCGCCATCGAACGAGGCGTCAACGTCCGATGAGCCGAACCGCGAGCGTCGTCCACCCGGGTAGCGTGTAGATCCACACCATCAGCACCTGGCTCAGGATACCGAGCGGTGGGGCGAGCCAACCGAGATAAGCGATCGCGTGCACGTGCACGATCCATGCGTAGGCAACGTGGTGTCCCTCGAGGTGCAGGAACAGGTCGGGACCGAAACCGGCGACGATTCCCGCCCAGATCAAGGTCAATAGGAGCAGGAAGAATCCCCGGTCGGTACCCCGCTGAATCGGGAACGATTCGATTCTCGCGGTCGCACTCATCGACTTCTCCCCCGTCGGTCAGTGATCCGGCCATCGGCAGGATACCCTGCTCGTTATCCTCGCGACACGGATTTCCGCCGCGAACGGGGACGTCTGAGGGGCGCCGACTGCTTGAGCGCGGTCACCTCGATCTCGATGCGCATTCGGGGATCCGCGAGGCCGGCGGCGAGCATGGTCGCCGCC
>JAJXYU010000245.1 GCA_021780395.1 Pseudomonadota bacterium | reverse complement strand
TCGGCACACCGCGTGCTACGACATGGCCTATGGCCGCGGCGAAACGACGTTCACGCGCTGGGCGCGGGCGCAGCATGCGAGCCGGGTCGAAAAGGGCTGGGGAATGCTGGTCGAGCAGGCGGCCGCGGCCTTCGCGCTGTGGCGGGGCAAGCATCCGCAGACCCGCCCGGTACTCGACGCGCTCGCGCCGTTCCGCTGACCGGCCGGCGGACCACGTCCGCGAGACCCCGCTCAGGTCGCGCCGCGATACCGATCCTTCAGCGCCACGTACTGGCGAGAGCCGTAGACCAGGCGCTCGATCTCGAGATCGCCGAGCTCGCGCACCCGGCGCGCGGGGTTGCCGAGATACAGCCCACGGGTCGCGAGCGTCTTGCCCGGCGGCACCACGCTGCCGGCGCCGACGATGACCTCGTCGGCGAGGACGGCCCCGTCGAGGACGATCGCGCCCATGCCGATCAGGCAGCGGTCGCCGATCGTCGCCGCGTGCAGCACGGCCTTGTGACCCACCGTCACGTCGGCACCGACCCGCAGGCCGATTCCCCCCGGCGTGTACGGTCCGTCGTGGACCACATGCAGCACACAGCCGTCCTGTACGTTGGTGCGCGCACCGACGTCGATGCGCTCGACGTCCCCGCGCAGCACGGCGTAAGGCCACACCGAGGCGTCGTCGCCGAGCGCGACCCGGCCGATCACCAGGGCCGAATCGTCGACGTACACGCGCTCACCGAGTTGGGGCTGGAATCCCTGGTAGTCGCGGATCGCCATCGTGGTCACCGCATGGTCACGAGTTCTTCCGCACTCGTCGGGTGGATCGCCACGGTGTCGTCGAAATCCCGTTTGGTCGCGCCCATCCGGATCGCGACCGCGAATCCCTGCAGCATCTCGTCGGCGCCCGCGCCGATCACGTGGCAGCCGACCACTCGCTGCTGCGGGCCGGCGCAGACGAGTTTCATCTCGGTGCGCGGCTTGCGGGCGGTCACGGCGTGGTACATACCGACGAAATCCGATCGGTAGACCTGAACGTCGTCTCCGTGCCGCGCACGCGCCTCGGCTTCCGACAGGCCGACCGTGCCGATCGGCGGATGCGTGAACACGACGGTCGCAATGGCGTCGTAGTCGAGGTGCCGATCCCTCGCACCGCCGAACAGGCGGTCGCTGAGCCGCCGGCCCGCCGCGATCGCGACCGGCGTGAGGGCGGCACGACCGGTCACGTCGCCGATCGCGTGCACGCCCTCGACGTTGGTGTCCTGGAACGCGTCGGTGATCACGAAGCCGTCCGGATCGAGGCGAACACCGGCGCGCTCGAGCCCGAGGTCGGCGACGTTCGCTCGCCGGCCGATCGCCCAGAGCAGTGCGTCGAAGCCCTCGAACTCACGATCGCCCGCGGCGAGCAGCGCGAGCCCGTCGTGGCTCCTGCGGACGGCCGCCGGCGTGACGTGGGTGTGAACGGCGATCCCTTGAGCGCGCATCTCGCGCAGCAGCGCCTCCCCGAGCATCTCGTCGAAATGCGTCAAGGGCCGGTCCTTGCGCACGAACAGGTCGACCGCCGTGCCGAGTCCGTGGAACGCGCCCGCGAGCTCGCAGGCGACGTAACCGCTGCCGACGATCGCGACCCGCTGCGGCCGTTGCTCGAGCGCGAAGAATCCGTCCGAATCGATGCCGGCCTCGGCGCCCGGCAGAGCCGGCACGACCGGGCGGCCGCCGGTCGCGATCACGACGTGCCGCGCGCGGAATCGGCGGCCGGCGGCCTCGACGGTGCTCGCGTCGAGGAACGAGGCACGCGCTGCGACGTATTCGACGCCCTTGGCCGCCAGATTGCGCTCGTAGATCGCGTTCAGGCGCGCGACGTAGCCGTCGCGCTTGCCCTTGAGCGCGAGCCAATCGTGCTCCGCGGGCGCGACGTCGAAGCCGTAATCCGTCGCGTCGCCGATCGCGGCCGCGATCTGGGCCGCATTCCACATCACCTTCTTCGGGACGCAACCGACGTTCACGCAGGTCCCGCCGAGGCGATGCGACTCGATCAACGCGACCTTCGCACCATGCTCGGCGGCACGCTGTGCACAGGCGAGGCCGCCGCTACCGCCGCCGACGACGACGAGATCGAGGGTTTGCGCCGACACGAGGGACTCCATCCCGGGAAAAACGAAGGCAATGATATACTGGTTTTCCCGCGGCGCACCGACCACACGGCCGCGATCGACCGTCGACCGGAAGCTGCCGCGTGACCAACCCCCTGCTCGAAACGACCGATCTGCCCGCATTCGACCGCATCCGCGCCGAGCACGCGCGACCAGCGCTCGAACGCGTGCTCGCGGACAACCGGGCGCTCGTCGCCGCGATCGCCGCGCAATCCGAGCCCCGTTTCGAGAACGTGGTCGTCCCGCTGGAGGAAGCGAGCCATCGGCTGAGCCGCACGTTCTCCCCGATCGGTCATCTGAACGGCGTCGAGAACACGCCCGAGCTGCGGGCGGCGTACAACGAGTGCGTTCCGCTGCTCGCCGAATACGCCGCCGAGATCGGTCAGAGCGCCGCGCTCGCCTCGGCCTACCGCCGCATCCTCGAGCGCGAAGGTCCGAGGTTGCCGGCGGAAGCGCGCCAGCTGATCACGAACGCGCTGCGCGACTTCCGGCTCGCGGGCATCGAGCTGCCCCCCGATCGGCAATCGCGCCTGCGTGCGATCTTGCAGCGCCTCGCGACGCTCGGCGCGAAATTCGGCGAGAACGTGCTCGATTCGGCCCGGGCCTACGAGCGGGTGATCGACGACCCGGCACAGCTCGCCGGACTCCCGCCGGACGTCGTCGCGCGGGCGGCCGCGGAGGCGGCCGCGTCGGGCCGGACCGGCTGGCTGCTGCGTCTCGACCAGCCGACCTACGTCGCCGTGATGAATGGCGCGGAGAGCCCCGCGTTGCGGCGCGAGATCTACGAGGCCTGGGTCACGCGGGCGTCGGATCGCGGCCCGACCGCGAATCGCTACGACAACGCACCGCTGATCGAGGAGATCCTCGCGTCGCGTCACGAACTCGCGCGCCTCCTGGGTTTCGAGACCTTCGTCGACTACGCGCTGTCGACGCGAATGGCGAAGACTCGCGAGCAGGTCCGACGCTTCCTCGCGGATCTCGCCGAACGCTACCGGCCCGCGGCCCTTGCGGAGTTCGCCGAGCTCGAGCGATTCGCCGGACGGCGACTCGATCCCTGGGACATCGCGTTCTACTCGGAGCGGCTAAAGCGGCATCGATTCCAGGTCTCTCAGGAGGACCTGCGCCCGTATTTCCCGCTGCCGAAGGTGCTGGACGGCTTGTTCGCGGTCGCCGCTCGGCTCTACCGGATCCGGGTGCGCGAGCGCGCCGGCGTCGCCGTATGGGACGCGTCGGTCCGCTACTACGACGTCGAGGACGGCGCGGGACGACGGGTCGCGGGTTTCTACCTCGATCCGTACGCGCGCCCGCTCAAGCGCAGCGGCGCGTGGATGGACGAGTGCGTCGTCGCGAAGCGCTTGCCGACCGGGCACGCGCTGCCGGTCGCGTACCTCGTGTGCAACTTCACGCCGCCGGTCGGTGCAGCGCCGTCACTGCTCACGCACGACGACGTTCGCACGCTGTTCCACGAGTTCGGGCACGGTCTGCACCACATGCTGACCGAAGTGTCCTATCCGAGCATCGCGGGCATCAACGGCGTGGCCTGGGACGCGGTCGAGCTGCCGAGCCAGTTCATGGAGAATTACGTCTGGCGGCCGGAAGTACTGCCCTTGATCTCGGCGCACGTCGACAGCGGCGAGCCGCTTCCGGCGGCGCTGCTCGAGCGGCTCGTCGGGACGCGGACGTTCAACGCCGCGCTCGACACGCTGCGGCAGGTCGAGCTCGCCTCCTTCGACCTCGAGCTGCACGCGAACTACGACCCGGATCGCGGCGCGAACGTCGCGGCGACGCTCGCCGAGGTACGACGGCGCGTCGCGGTCACGCCGGCCGCGGAATTCAACCGACTGCCCTCGAGCTTCACGCACGTGTTCTCCGGGGGGTACGCCGCGGGGTACTACAGCTACAAGTGGGCCGAGGTCCTGGCGGCGGATGCATTCGAGGCGTTCGAGGAAGCGGGCGTGTTCGATCTCGGGTCCGCGACCCGCTTCCACGACTCGATACTCGCCCGCGGCGGCAGTCTCGACGCGATGGACGCGTTCATCGCGTTCCGCGGCCGCGAACCGGACGTGGGGGCGCTGCTGCGGCAGACGGGCCTCGGCGGATGAGCGCGCCGGCGACCGAGGGTCGCCCGGACGGATCGCGCTCCGCGGTCACGTTCGCGACCTGGAACGTCAATTCATTGCGGGTGCGTTTGCCGCAACTCGCGCAGTGGCTCGCCGCGAACCCGATCGACGTGGTCGGTCTGCAGGAAACGAAGCTCGTCGACGAGGAATTCCCCCGGGCCGCGATCGAGGCGCTCGGGTATCGGGAGGTCCACGCGGGGCAGCGCACCTACAACGGGGTCGCGATCCTCTCGCGCCTGCCGGTCGACGAGGTGATCACGGACCTGCCCGGGTTCGAGGACTCGCAACGGCGATTGATCGGGGCCACGATCGGCGGCGTCCGTCTGATCAACGTCTACGCGCCGAACGGTCAGGCAGTCGGCTCGGAGAAGTACGCATACAAGCTCGCGTGGTACGCCGCGCTCGAGCGGTTCCTCGCGGCCGAGATCGCGCGCCGTGCGCACCTGCTGGTCGTCGGCGACTTCAACGTCGCGCCCGAGGATCGCGACGTCCACGATCCGGCGACCTGGATGGGCTCCGTGCTGGTGAGCCCGCAGGAGCGCGCCGCGCTGTCGCGCCTCGGTCGCCTCGGCCTGCACGACGTGTTCCGCCACTTCGATCAGCCGGCCGGGACGTTCAGCTGGTGGGACTATCGGCAGGGGGCGTACCGCCGCAATCACGGATTGCGGATCGATCTGATGTTCGCGTCGCCGGCGCTGGCGCCACGCTGCCGATTCTGCCGCATCGACCGGGAGCCGCGCGCGTGGGAGCGCCCCTCCGACCATGCGCCCTGCGTCGCCGGCTTTGACTTATCCTAGGGGTCGCGCCGTGAACGCGTCACAACGGCGAACCGGGTCGATGGCGGACGAACGACGCGCGGCATAAGATCCGACCATGCGCGAACTGCGGCGTAACGACTATGACGTGACCAACACCGTCCGGGTGAGTTCGACGTCGACGGTCGCCGCGGCGGTCCGGGAGCTGATGCGAACGGCGTGGCCCGCGGAGTCGTTCGAGCGGCTCGACCGGGCGTTCGCGGCCTTCGACCTGCTGTTCACCGGACGGATGCCCGGTTATCACGGCGTCGACACCGTCTATCACGATCGGCAGCACACGCTCGACATGACGCTCGCCACCGCGCGCCTGCTCGTCGGCCATGACCGCACCGCCGCGACCACCGCCCGGCTCGGCCCGGAGCGGGCGGTCGTGACGCTGGTGACCGCGCTCTTCCACGACGCCGGGTACATCCGCGAAGCCGCCGACACGGAGCATCGCAACGGCGCGGAGTTCACCCGCTATCACGTGACCCGCAGCGCCCGGTTCATCGCGCGCTTCCTGCCGACGATCGGCCTGGACCATTGGGTGCCGATCGCGACGCGCATCGTCCACTTCACCGGATACGAAGTCGCGCTCGCCGAGATCCGGCTCGACGACCGGCGCGACCGCAAGATGGGTCACCTGCTCGGGACTGCCGATCTGATCGCGCAGATGGCGGATCGCTGTTATCTCGAGAAATGTCGCGATCGACTCTATCCGGAATTCGTCCTCGGCGGGATCGCCGCGAGCGTCGAGAGCGGCGGGGCGCCGCAGGTGCGCTACAGTTCCGGGCTCGATCTGCTGCGGCAGACGCCGCGTTTCGTCCACGAGACTCGGGTCGCGCGGCTCGAGCAGGAATTCGAGCACGCGTACCGTCACGTCGAGCCGCTGTTCGGTGGCGCGAACCCCTACATGGAGGCGATCGACCGGAACCTCGCGCACCTCGATCGGGTGCTGCGGACGGAGCGCTGGCGGATGCTCCGTCGCAATCCGCCGCTGTTCACCGCCGACGACGATTCGCTGCCGCGGGTGCGCGGCATGATGCTCGATCGGCTCAAGGCCTTGTGGACCTGACCGGCGGCCGGGTCCCTCAGAACGGGTCGATCCGGGCGACGTAACGGGCATGGATCGCGTCGATCGCCGCGAGCACCGCGTCCTTGCCCGCGAGCGGTGCCGCCGCGAGCACCTCCCGGAGCGTCCCGACGTCGAGCGCGCGCGATGCGTGGTGCGCGATCGGCGCGAAACTGTAGTGCCATGGCTCGGCCAGCACGCCGCTCCGGCGCCCTCGATAGGGCCGAAAGAAGCCGAAGTGCGCCGCGTGTCGCTCGAGCCACTCGCTCGCGCGTGCGAACGGCCCGCCCGCTGCATACTCGGCCGGCTCGAGCCTCGGCCCGACGCCGGTCGCAACGGCTCCACGATCATAGAGGTCGAGATCCGTGCCCCAGTGGTGGCGGCTCGCGCCAGGCAAGGCCGACCAGCGCAGGATCGCGTCCACGCGATCCGCCGGAGTCAGCCGAGTCAGATCGAGCGGCCCGCCGTCGCTCCCGGCCGTCGGCCGCCGGCCGGTGTATTTGTCGTTCCAGATCGCGAGCTGGCGCTCGAAATCGCGAAACGCACTCGCCGGCACCAGGTCGATCCCCGCCGCCCGCGCGGCTTGCCGCATCGCAGCGAACGGCGCGACGACCTCGCGGTGCAACGCACCGCCGAACTCGGGCAAGTCGATCACGTGGCGCCGGGTCCGTCCGGTCAGTTCCTCCGGCGTCATCCAGGCGCCGCTCCGGCCCCCTCCGACGCGACCGAGGGCGCGGCGACGGCTTCGTCCATCGCGGCGGCCAGTGCCGCGGGCTCTTGGGCGCCGGACAGCGCGTATTCGCCGTTGAATACGAACGTCGGAACCCCGGTGAGACCCAGGCTGGCCGCATGCCGCTGCGCAGCAACGACCGCATCCTGACCGTTGCGCAATGCGATCGCCCAACTGGCTTCACGCGCCGCCAGACCGGCGTCCGCGGCGAGCCCCACCAGTGTGTCGAAGTCGCCGATGTCGGCCCCTTCTTCGAAGTACGCGCGCATCAACCGCTCGAGCATCTCGTCGCCACGATCCCGGCGTGCCGCGAGCGCGACCAGCAGATGGGAGCGCCGGGTGTTCGGCACCCGCGCGATCCGGTCGAAGCGGAAGTCGATCCCCTGCGCCCGACCGAGCTCCACGAGCGTGTGATGCGCGCGGTCGAGCGCCGCCCGGTCGACCGACCGGGCGGCCAGGTAGCTGTCCCGGTCGACGCCCTCGACCGGCAGTTCGGGATTGAGCTCGAACGGCCGCCAGATCACGCGGGGCGCATGCTGCGCGCGAGCCGCGAGCGCGACCGCCAGGCGCCGCTTGCCGAGATAGCACCAGGGACACACGGTATCGGCGTACACGTCGATGCGCAGCGCACGGGTCATGGCTTGCATTCTACGCGGGCTCTTATCCGGCCGCTCCGACGCAGGTATCATGATGCCCGGACGGTCGCCGCCGCGGCCGGTGAAGCGACATGCCGTCGAGCCTGCGAACGAAAATCCTGCTGATCGCGGTCGCGATCGCCGTGGCGTTTTCCGGGCTCCTCGGCACGCTCGCCTATCTCGAACATCGCGTCGACAGCACCGCGGCGAGCGCCCTCGCCCACGGCGCCGTCGCTCGCCGCCTGGAATCCGACCTCGAGCGGCGCGCGCACCACGTCGCGCGCACCGCCGCGATTCGAGTGTCGCCGTCGCTCGCGGCCGGCGACACGGCGGCGACCGCCGCGATCGGTCGCCGCCTCCTCGACCGGACCGGCGTGACCGCAGTCACCATCCGCGACGGTCGCGGGCGCGTCGCGTTCGTCGCCGCCCGGCGCGGATCGACCGCCGCAACCGGATCGACCTACACCGCCGTCGCGCCGGTACTCGCGACCCTCGGCAGCGGTCGGGGCCGGATCGGCACGCTCGAGATCTCGTTCAGCCGCGCCGACAGCGAACGCACGCTCGCGGACCTGCGTCTGCAGATCGCGCGCAACGAGCTCCTGCAAGGCAAGCGCTTCGCGGCGGGCCTGCTCGGCCTCGGCGCACTCATGCTCCTCGCCGGCATCGGCGGCGCCTGGCTCTTCGCCGACAGCCTGGCGCGGCCGATCTCCCAACTCGCGCGCAGCGCCGAGCGCATCGGCCAGGGCGACTACTCGAACCCGTTGCCCGTCCGGCGCAACGACGAAATCGGCGATCTGCAGGCGACGCTCGAACGCATGCGCCTGACGCTGAGCGAGACGACCGTCACGAAGAACCACCTGAACACCGTGCTCGACAGCTTGAGCGACGCGGTGTTCGTGACCGCCCCGGACGGACTGATCCGCAGCTGCAACGAGGCCACGTGCCGGCTGCTCGGCCGAACCGAACCGGAACTGCGCGGCACGCCGCTGCTCGACCTCGTCGACGCCGCGCACCGTTCGGCGTTCGATCCGACGCCGAGCGGCGGCGAGGCGCGCGAGACCGTGCTGCGAACCGCGAGCGGCCAGACGATCCCGGTGTCGATGGCCGGTTCGACGATCAGCAGCGCCGACCCGCAGTTCCAGGGCAACATCTACGTCGCCCGCAACATCACCGAGCGCAAGCGCGCCGAGCGGCGCATCCGCTATCTCGCCCGCTACGACACGCTGACGAAGATGCCGAACCGGATGCAGTTCCAGCACATGCTGCAGCAGGCCATCGCACGATCGAGGCGCAATCAGCGCTCGCTCGCGCTCCTGTATCTCGATCTCGACCGGTTCAAGGACGTGAACGACACCTTCGGTCATGCGGCCGGCGACCGCACGCTCGAGATCCTGAGCGAGCGCCTGGCCCGGGCCTTGAGCAAGGACATCGTGATCGGCCGGCTCGCCGGCGACGAGTTCGCGATGTTCGTCGACGATCTGCCACCGGACGTCGATCACCGCGCCGCGATCGGCGCGATCGCGCGCAAGCTGCTCGACGAGATCAGCCGGGCGTTCTACGTGAATCACCAGGAGGTGTACCTGACGGCGAGCGTCGGCATCGCGATCTGCCCGACCGACGCGGAGAACGTGATCGACCTGATCCGCAACGCCGACGCGGCGATGTATCACTCGAAGCAGAACGGGGGCAATTCCTGCGCGTTCTACGTCCCGGCGATGAACGCCGCCGCGGTCGAACGGCTGATGCTGAAGAGCAAGCTCCGCCGGGCGCTCGAGCGCGAAGAGTTCCTGATCCTGTATCAGCCCAAGGTGGACTTGCGCACGGAGCGCATCGTCGGGGCCGAGGCGCTGCTGCGCTGGCGCTTGCCGGGACACGGCGACATCTCGCCCTCGCTGTTCATACCGCTCGCCGAGGAGACGCACCTGATCCTCGACATCGGCGATTGGGTGCTGAACCGGGTGTGCCTGGACTACGCACGATGGCAGGTGCGGCTCCCCACGCCCGGCCGGATCGCCGTGAACCTCTCGCTGCGCCAGCTGAAGCACGCGGGTTTCGTCGCGCGGGCGCGCTCGATCTTCCGGGAGCATCAGGTCTCGCCGACCCGCTTCGAGCTCGAGGTCACGGAGACCACCTTGATGACCGACCCGAAGCGCACGATCGGTTTGCTCAACGAGCTGCACGCGATGGGTCTGCATCTCGCGATCGACGACTTCGGCACCGGTTATTCCTCGCTGTCCGCGCTGCAGCAGTTTCCGATCGGCACCCTGAAGATCGATCAGTCCTTCGTGCGCGGCGTTGCAAGCGACGCGGATGCGGCGGCGATCGTGCGCACGATCATCGACATGGGCAAGAGCCTCGAGCTCGAGGTCGTCGCCGAGGGCGTCGAGCTCCCGGAGCAGCTCGCGTTCCTGCGCGAGCGCGGCTGCGAGTTCGCGCAGGGCCGGTTGTTCGGCGATGCGATGAGCGGGCCGGAGTTCCTCGCGTTGCTCGAGCGACAGGAGCGCGGCGCGACCGCGCTCGGCGGCACGACCCGTCCGACGGCGAACCGGCGGCCGCTGCAGGCATCGTGAGCACCCGCTCGGCGAGCCGGCTCGCGACCCGCCGCGGCGGGCGCGAGCGAAGGGAGCGGCTTTGCTGACCGCCCGCGGGCTGCATCTGCGGCGCGGGACGCTGCCGCTCGTCGAGGACGCGAACTTCACGATCCACCGCGGCGAGAAGCTGGGCGTCACCGGCGCGAACGGTGCCGGCAAGTCGAGCCTGTTCGCGGCACTGCGCGGCGAACTCACCCCCGATCGCGGCGATCTCGACGTGCCCGAGAGCCTCGCGATCGCGCACGTCGAGCAGGAAGTGGCGGCGATCGATCGAGAGGCGATCGAATTCGTGCTCGACGGCGACGCGAGGCTACGGCTCGCACAGGCGCACATCGAGCGCGCGGAGCAGGACGGCGACGCCTCGCGCCTCGCGCAGGCCCATGCGCAGTTCGAATCGCTCGACGGATACCGGGCGCGTGCCCGTGCCGCCGAGGTCCTGCATGGTCTCGGCTTCGCCGCGGCCGATCATGCGAAGACGGTCGCGCAGTTCTCGGGAGGCTGGCGCGTGCGGCTCGCGATGGCTCGAGCGCTCGCGTCCCGCGCGGACCTGCTGCTGCTCGACGAGCCCACCAATCATCTGGATCTCGACGCGATTCTCTGGCTCGAAGGCTGGCTCGGCAGCTTCCCGGGCACCGTGCTCGCGATCTCGCACGATCGGGAATTCCTGGACGCGATCGCGGATCGCATCCTGCACATCGAGCATCGCGGGATCCGGATCTACGCCGGCAACTACTCGCAGTTCGAGCGCAAGCGGAGCGAGGATCTCGCGCAGCAAGGCGCGCTGCGGATGCGTCAGGAGCGACGGATCGCCGAGATCAGCGCATTCGTCGAGCGATTCCGCGCGAAGGCGACCAAGTCGCGCCAGGCACAGAGTCGCCTGAAGATGCTCGAACGGATGGAGCGGATCGTGCCGGCGCACGTCGACAGTCCGTTCGGGTTCTCGTTCGAGCCGCCGGCGAAGACCCCGCGTCCGCTGGTGACGCTGGAAGGGGCGGCCTGCGGGTATCCGGGGCGCACGGTGCTCGGCGGGATCGACGCGTCGATCGGGCCGCAGGATCGGATCGCCCTGCTCGGGCCGAACGGCGCCGGCAAGTCGACGTTGACCCGGTTGCTCGCCGGAGACTCGCCGGCACTCGCGGGGACGCGGACGGGCGCCGCGGATCTCGCGGTCGGATATTTCGCTCAGCACCAGCTCGATCAGCTGCACCCGGCCGAAAGCCCGTTCTGGCACTTGCGACACGCCGGCGGCCCGGAGTACGCGATCGGCGACGAGCAGCGGATCCGCGACCATCTCGGCCGCTTCGGCTTCAGCGGTGATCGCGCGTTCGAGTCGGTCGGGCGGTTCTCCGGCGGCGAGAAGGCGCGGCTCGCGCTCGCGCTGATCGTCGCGAGACGCCCGAATCTGCTGCTGCTCGACGAACCGACCAATCACCTCGATCTGGAGATGCGGCACGCGCTCACGGTCGCGTTGCAGGGGTTCGGCGGAGGGCTAGTCGTCGTTTCGCACGATCGGCACCTGATCCGTGCGGTCGCGGACTCGCTCTGGCTGGTGGCGGATGGAGGCGTCGGTCCGTTCGATGGCGATCTCGACGATTATCAGGCATGGCTGCGACAGCGGCGCAGCAGCGCGCGCGAGAGCGCGCGGCCACGCCGCGCGCCGGCGGCGCGCGAGCCGGCCGCCCC
>JAJXYU010000324.1 GCA_021780395.1 Pseudomonadota bacterium | reverse complement strand
AGCGCGAGCAGTAGTCCCATCAGCAGCCGGCCGCGCGCGCCGGCCGCACGACCCGCCAGCACGCGCAGCGCGAGCGCCGCGCCGAGCAGCGCGAGCACCGCGTCCGACAGGGACCCGCCGCCGCCGGAGTGCGCCGCGACGGTGACGCTCACCAGCGTCGCTGCAAGCACCGCCGAGGCGCTCGCACTGCCGCCCGAACCCATGCAGGTGAGCGTGTAGGTGTCGCTCCCGGCCATGCTCGACGACACCGTCTGGCTCCCCGACGTGGATTGAGTGCCGCTCCACGCACCACTCGCGGTGCAAGACGTCGCATTGCTGCTCGACCAGGTGAGCGTCGCACTGCCGCCGACCGCGATCGTGGTGGGGTTGACGCTGATCGACACCGTCGGCGGCGCGGTGGTGACGTCCACCCGCCGGATCGCCGCGCTCGCGAGGTACTGCGAGTTGCCCGCGAACGCCGCATTCAGGGTTCCAGTTCCGGGGGTGGAGGGCGTGAGGCTGCAACTGGCGGTACCCGCGCCGTTGGTCACCGCGCTGCAGCTCTGGCCGTCGAGCGTGAACTCGACCAACTGCGAGGACAGCGCCGCCGGCGGACTCGCCGACACGTCCTGCAGCGTGCCGGTCACCGTGATCGGCGTGCCCGCCGCCCCGGATCCCGGGTTCTGGTTCATCGCGATGAACGTGGTATGCGGCCCTGCGAGCCAGTGCACCTGCACGTTGTTGGATGGCAACGGGGTCCCGTTGTTGGCGAACACCGCGGTCGCGGTGTCCTCGCCGGACTCCACGCCGGCGAGCGTGAAGCTCACCCGACCGTTCGCGTCGCTCGAGCCCGCGTACACGTTCGGGTTCGCGCCGGTCACGAGCAGTTGCACCGGCATCCCGGCGGGACTCGCGATGTTCTGCAGCTGCGCGGTCAGGGTGAGCGTTCCGCCTTGGGTCGGATCCGGCGCAATCACCGCCGGTGTCAGCGCGACCGCCGGCGCCACCGCGACCGGCTGGAACGAGCAGCTCCCGTCGGCGTTGGTGATCTTGATCACCCGATCAGTCTGGGTGGCGTACATGCAGGCATCCGGTCCGACGGTGACGAAGTCACCCCGTGACCCACCGCTGTAGATCGTCGTCAGCGTTGCCGGCGAGGTCGTCTGGTCGATCTTCACGATGTCGCCATTGTTCGAGTTGACGACCACGTAGGGCAGCGCCGGGTTGGCTGGATTGGTGATCAGCGTGATCCCGTCGGTGCCCTGCACCGAGGCGATCGGTGTTGCAACGCCAGGTGTCGGACTGTTGGTGCCGGTGATCGAGTAGACGACGCCATTGCCGTTGTCGCTGGCATACAGGGTGCCGTCCTGCGCGAACGTCATGCCATCCGCTGCCACGTTCGAGTAGTTGGTCAGCGTCCCGGCGCCGCTCGCGTAGTTCGACAAGCGGTAGATGCCGCCGTAACCCGACGAGATGAACAGATCGCCGCTCAGTGGATCGACCGCTATTCCGGTCGGACAGCCGGGAGCGTTCAGATTGCGGACGTCCTGCCCGGTCTGCGGGTCGATCTGGGCGACGGCGTTGAGAATGCTGCAGGCGCCGCCATATCGACCCGTGCTGTACAGCGAGCCGTCCGCGCCGAATACGAGGCCTTCGAGCCCCGCACTGTTGTAGGGATCCCCGATCACGTGACCGGGATCAGCGCTGCCACCCTGTGGGCTGAAGCGGTACAGCAGGCCGGTGGTGTAGTTGCCCACGAGAAGATTTCCTTGCGGATCGAACGCGAGGCCGATCGGGCCGATGCAACTGCTGCTGTAGACAAAGCCGCTCGCGAAGGTCGATACGGCGTAGCCGTTCGCGGCGGTGCCCAGGCCGACACTGCATGGCGGCGCGGCGGTGGCGTTAGTGAATTGCACCTGCGCACTGCCCGGTACCGGCAGGTTGCCGTCGGTGAGGTCGGTCGCGGTGTAGGTCACGGTTTCGGCCAGGGCGTCGGTCGCGGTGAAGTTGACCGTGCCGGTCGCATCCGTCGTCGCGCTCGCCGCCGAGATCTGCGATGCGCCATTGCCCTGCGCAAGCCCCACGGTCTTGCCGGGCGAGGGGTTGCCGTTCGCATCCTTCAGCGTGACCGTGATCGTCGTCGTGCTGCTACCGTCTGCGGTCACCGTGGTCGGCGACGCGCTGATCCCGCCCGACGCGGCCGGCGGCGACACGAAGGTCACCGTGACGCTGCCGGGGATCGCACCGGCCGCGGTGGAGGCGGTCAAGGTCACCGTTTCCGGCACCGTGTCCGTGACCGCGAACAGTGCCTCGCCGCTGTCGATGTCCGTCGTCCCGCGCACCGTGTCGATCTGCGCATGCGAACCGCTGTTCGCGCTCAGGGTCACGGCCTGACCGGGCACAGTGTAGAAATTCGCATCCAGCGTCATCACCGCCACCGGCGCGGCGCTCGTGCCGTCCGCAGTCACCGGGACCGGTGGCACGATGATTCCCGAGTTCGCCAGATCGACGGACCCGGTGGTTCCCTTGGCGAGCAGCCGGCGCAGCTCATTGACGTTCGGTGAGCCGAGCCCGACGTGCGCAAAGTCACTGCCCATCGAGGTCGGCGAATGGAATGCGCTCGTCCCCGCGAGCGCGTACAACGTGGGGTTCAGGAACCCCAGGTTGCGGCCCAACTCCTGGTTCAGCACCGCGACGATCGCCGCGAACTCCGGTGCCGCCGCGCTCGTGCCACCGTACAGGTACGGCGCGGGACAGCCGCCCTGGTCCGCCTGACACAGCGTCCAGCCCTCGGCCGGATCGGCCGGTGCGACCACGTCGGGCACCGACCGGCCGCTTGCCGAGGTGAACGAGGTCTGATAGCTGGGGACGCTGAAGAACTTGCTGACCCCGAAACCGCCTTGGCCGGTCGGTGGCGACTGCGTCGTGCCGTCCCACCACTGCTCGTTGTAGTAGGCGCCCGCCAGCATCGGCGTCGCCGTCGTACCACCCACCGTGGTCACGTTCGGTGAGTCGGCGGGCACCGCGACCGTGTTCGCGGCCCCGTCGAGGCAGGTGCTGCCGGTGTCCCCGGAGCCGCTGACCACCGTGATCCCGGCGGCGGCGGCATTCGCCAGTACGCTGTTCAGGCTCTGTACGTCCGCGGTCGATTCCTGGTTCTCGCAGGCCGCCCAGCTGTTCGAGATCACGGTCACCCCGCCGTTGATCATCGCGTTGAATATCGCCTGAAAACTGCCAGCTCCGTGAAACGAGCCGTCGTAGACGACCACCTTCGCTCCCGGTGCGAGCGAGAGCGCGATGTCGGCATCCAGCAGTACCTCCGACTCGCTCGGACCCGGTGCGCCGGCCCCGCCGTCAACGTCGACCTCGGAGAGCTGGCTGAACTCGCTACCGGCTCCGGTCAGATTCAGGTAGTTCTGCACGTCCGACGGGTGGAAATTGTCGAACTCCAGCAAGCCGATCGTCTGACCCGTGCCCGGCACCGCCGCGCTCGGCGCGACTGCGCTCGCCGTCTGCAGCCGCCGCTGCCCAGGTCGCGGCAGCCAATGGCTGGAGAATGGATCCTGACCGACCGCATAGGCGGCGATCATGTTCAGCTCGCACGCGACCGGCGCGGTCGCCGCCAGGATGGCGTCCCCTAATCCGGGTGCTATTCCGGGTGCCGAGAGCGACAGACTGTTGATCGCTTTGGCGAGGCCCGGAATCGAACACTTGATCAATAACTGACCTTGTAAAGGTATCTGGCTCCAGGCGTATTTCCCCGCCGCCGATTTGGCTTGCTTCCGAATAAATTGGTTCGCCGCGCCGCCGCCGAGCCGGTTCGCCCCGGCCCGCCACGGACGCGCCAGATCGGAAAGCCCCGCAATCGCCTGCACGTGCGCGGCCAGCTCCGCCGGCAGCGCCGGATCGGTGCTGTTCGCGTAAAAACGCCGGCGCCCGATCCGATAGTCGCGAATCGCGACGTCGAACGCGCGCTGCGCCTGCGACCGGCTGCCCCGTGCGGTCACCGTCAGACGATTCGTCGAACTCTGGGCGAGCGTGAAACCGGCCGCCCGCAAGTACGCGACCACCCGTCGATACACCGCCCGAGACGGACCGAACCTCGCGGCGATCTGCCGTTGACTGAGAAACTGCCGATACACCGGCGACCCCGGCCGATACAGCTGCGCCAGATACCGCTCGAACGCCTGCTCGTGGTCGCGCTTGAGCACGAGCGTGACGGTGATCGGCGCTTTCGCCTCGCGCGTGATCTCGGCGGGGGTGGCGATCGGGGTCGCGCGGGTGAGCACCGCCGGTACGCTGCCGGGTATGCGCACGAGGCGCGCTGCCGGTCCGGCGGTGGGGTTGACCGCCCGCCCGGTCGCCGGCCCGACGCAGGCGAGGAGGAACAAAAGGACCCCGGCGAGCGGCGCGCGGCGCTGCCGCCCAAGGTTCGCGCAGGATCGCGTCCGCATCATGATCCACCCCCGTCGATTGTTCCCCCAACATGAGAGAAGTGTCGAATCGGCGGTGAACGTCACGCGGGCGCGGCGCCGATCAGCGCAGCGCGAGGGTCACGGCATAGCGATCCTCGAGGATCTGGCGATCCCCCCGCTGTTGCAGCACCTCGAAGCGATACCTACCCGCGGCGATCCGCGCGCGCGGAATCGCGAACTGCACGTAGCGTGATGCGCCCGCGGCGCGGACCGCGAGCGCCTCGTCAGTCGACCATCCGGCCGGACCCCGCACCCGCACGGTGTAGCGGGGCGCCGATCCGCGGACGACGATCTGCACCTCGAGATCGGCAGAGCTTGTCGGGACGACCAGCGGGCGCGACGCGGTCGCGCCACGCAATACCTGGGGCTGGAGCAGCAGCACGAACCCGTGACCGTGCCCCGTCCCCGGGTTCACCGGCGTCGATTCCCAGGGATGCATCCAGCCGATGCCGACCGCGAGCACCGCACTCGCCGCGAGCGCGAGCGTCCAGATCCATCGGCCGCGGCCGGCGGCGCGGCGATCTCGGAACCCGAGCGCACGGTGCCATGCGCGGGCGAGTGCGACCGACCGATCGTCGGTCGCGGCAAGATGCAGCGCGCGGGCGATCCGGTCGCGTTCCGCGCCGGAACCGCGGCCGAGCGCGTAATCGTCCAGGCAGTCGGTCCGCAGCGCGTCGAGCGCGGCGGCGAATTCCTCGTCGGCGAGGATCCGTCGATCGAGCGCCGACAGTTCCTCGGCCGGTAGTTCCCCGAGCAGGTAGGCGAGGAACCGTTCGCGCGAGATCTCGCCCGGCACCCGCATCTAGCGATCCTCCTGTGGGTTAGTGTCCGCGCGGGGCGCGACGTCACGCGCCTCGGCGTCCAACTGGCGGTGCACGGTCCGTTCCAGCCGCTGGCGCAAGCGCAGCATCCGGTTGCGCAGGGCGTGGATCGACAGCCCGAGGCGGCGGGCCATCGCTTCCCGCGCCCGCATCCGCTCGCCGCCGTCCCCGCGGTAATAGTCGGCCAGCATCTCGCGCGCGTCCCGCGGCAGCTCGGCGAGCCCGGCCTCGAATGCCGCGCGCAGCACCTCCTCCGGTGGCGATGGATCGTCCGGCGCTGGCGCCTCCTTCGCTTCGGGTCCGACCAGGCGCACGAGCGCCGCGCGCTCGCGCTCGAGTTTGCGGCGCTCCTCGAGCATCACCAGCCGGGCGATCCCCGCGAGATACGCCTCGACGTTCAACACCGATTCCCCTTCGCTCAGGCGCCTGGCGATGCGGTTGAACGCCTCGTCCGTGGCCTCGAGCGCGTGCGGCACGCCGTGCAGCGAGAAATAGCGCGCCAGACGCGCCCGGAGCCGCTCATACTCGTGCGCCGCCCGCGTCGGGTCGACATCGAGCATGCGCAGCAACGCGCGCAGCGCGTCCTCGTCGAGCTGCCATCGCGCGGTCGCGTCCCGTGGGCTCGAATCGTTCACCGCAGCGGCGCCCCCATGCCTTCGATCGAGAACCCTGCCCAGTAATACGGCGCCGAATCGTGCGTGGAGCGGATGAATGCTTGCTGCGCCCGCTGCAGCGCTCGTGCCGGTGCGAGCCGTCCCGGCAGGAGTCCGGCGTAGAAGGACCGCATCAGCCGATCGGTGGCCCGGTCCTCGACGCTCCAGAGCGTGCCGAGCACCGCATGAGCGCCCGCCATCAGGAACGCCCGGAACAACCCCACCAGACCCTCGCCCGGCACGTCGCGTCCGCCGAGGGTATCGCAACTGCTGAGTACCACCAGGTCGACCGGCATGTCGAGCGCGTAGATGTCGCGCAGCCACAGCACGTCCGGTTCCGGTGCGCCATCGCGGTGAAAGCGGGTGAACACCAGCCCGGACAACGCAGGATGATCGGCGTCGAGCAAGGTGTGGACGGCGAAATGCGCTACGGTGAAATGCGACCACGGCGTCTGGCGCACTGCCTGCACCGTGGCGCCGAATCCGATGTGAAGCGTGGTCCCGGCTTCGTCGAAGCCTGCGATCGCGCGCGCTTCGCGGGCGGAAGCCGGCAGCCGTGGCAGATGCGCAAGCCGCGCGGCCGCCGCCCAGCGGAGCGAGGCGATGCGCGGGGTCGTCGCGGGCGTGCGCGCGAGGATCCGTGGGTCGCCGGCGCCGTACACCGGGTCGGCGAACACCGCGATCGATGGCGGTCCTCGATCCGGCGCGGCGCGGTCCGCCACGGGATCCCGCGCCAGCTGGGCCATGACCGCTGCGGACGGCTCCTCGACGACGGCGATGGATTCGATCAGCGCCTGCGGGTCGTCCGCGGGCCGCAGCGCCGCGAACGGGACGCCGAACAACGGGCCGTCGGGCACCACGTAGAGCGTATCGATGCCCTGCAACCGCCGGAGGGTGGGCAGGAGCTGCGCGCCCAGCCGACCGGCGAGGGCGGCGGCACGAGCATCGGCCCGGGCGATGCGTGCGTTGCGACGTTCGAGGCTCTCGCCGGGCGGTGTTCGGGAACGCGCGGTCAGCGCTTCCCGAAACGCCCGCACCTCGGGCGCGAGCTGCCGGGCCCCGGCGAGCGGCAGGGTCGTGATCCGGCGGTCGCGGATCAGCCAGGCCACCCCGCGACGCGCACCGATCCAATACTCGAGCACCGCGTCGCGGGGGCCGAGCAGGTGCTGCTGCAGCTCGCGCAGCGGCATCGGCCGCGCATCCGCGAACGCCGCGTACCGGCGGCTGCTCGAGCGCGCCAGCGCCTCGAGCCGGCCCCGCTCCTCGCGCAGCGCGTCGATCCGCCGTCGCAGCGATGCGAGACGTACGGGATTTGCGGCGGGATCCTGCAGTGCTGCGTTGGAATCCGCATAGGCCGCATCGAGTTCGGCATCGGTGCGACGCATCGCGCGCGCCAGGCGCGCGGGCAGCAGCGTCGGGCTGACGCGGGCGGCGCCGCTCAACGCATCGAGGAGCGTGCGCGCCCGCGCGCGTTCCGCGAGGCGAAGTGCCGCGCGCGCATCACCCGCCCCGGGATGCGCCTGCCGCAGTGCCATCAGGATGCGCACGCCGAGGTCGTAGTACGCGTGCTCGGACGCGAAGTAGGCGGTGCGCAGTTGTTTCGTCGCGAGCGTCGACCGGACCGATCCGATCAGATTCACGGCCCGATCGATATGCCGTTGCGCCCGATCGAGCGCGTGTTGGCGCCAGTCGAGACGGGCGAGGCTGCCCTCGGCGCTCGCCATGCCGAGCCGCGCGGATTGCCGGCGCCACAGCGCCAGTGCGCGCCGGTAGTCGGTCCGTGCGGCGCGCGGGTCCCGCTCGACCGCCTGCAGGTCGCCGAGCGCGAGCCAGGCGGCCGCCTCGCTGTCGAATTGACCGATCTTTTCCGCGAGCGCGATCGCGCGCCGATACGCCGCGCGCGCACGCCGCTGCTCGCCGAGCGCGGCGTAGTCACGGCCGAGCCCGAGCAGCAGGAAGGACTGCTCGCGCGGCAAGCCGAGCGCCGCCGCGCGGCGCACGCCCGCGAGGTCGGCGACCAATGCCGCGTGCGCATCGCCCTGGTCGCGGTTCGCATCCGCGAGATTGACCAGCACCTCGAGCTGCGTCGCGGCGTCGTGCGCCGCATCGGCGATCCGCAGCGCCTTCGCGAGCGCGGCGCGCGCATCGGCCGGCTCGCCGAGCGATTCGTACAGTTCGCCGAGGCCGTTCCACACCGCCGCCTCGCGATCCGGGTAGGGCTGCCGGCGCAGCGCATCGAGTGCGCGCCGGAAATCGGCAAACGCTTGATCGAACTCTCCGCGTCCGCGGTGAAACTCCGCAATCGCCTCGAGGTCGAAGTCCACCCCGAATGCATCCCCGATGGCCCGGGCGATCGCGAGTGACTGGTTGGCCGTGCGCAGCGCCAGTGCGGTGCGACCGGTCTCGTACTCGGTGTACGCGAGATTGCCGAGGACGACGTCCTGCCAGTACCGGTCGCCGGTGCGTCGATACAGCCGCAAGGCCTGCCGCGCAGCCTGGATCGCCGCTGGATAGCGAGCCTGGTAGGCATCCGCCGACGAGAGCGTCTTCCAGGCGAGCGCCTCGCCCGGCTGGTCGCCGCGATCGGGCAGCGTGACCGCCGCGCGCGCGAGCGGTACCGCGGCCGCATAGTCGCCGCGCTCGAACATATCGAGGCGCGCCTCGCCGACCAGGGTCGCCCGCAGCAGCCGCTCGTCGCCGATCCGTCGCGAGAGACCGCGTGCCTCGCGATAGTCCGCGAGCGCCCCCGGCCAGCTGGCGGGCGCGCCGCGGTGGCGCGCCCACTCCGCGCGCGCGAGGTCCTGCTCGGCCATAGCACGCTCGCGATCGACGGCCGTGGGCGCACGCGGCGCCGAGACATGGATCCGGCCGCTGGCCGCTTGGTGCGGATCATAGGGTGTGAGCGTCAGGCGATACGTCCCGCCGGCCGCGGTGACCAGCGTCGCGCGGATCAGCGCGCCCTTGCCGCTGTCGCAGAAGCGCGGCTCGGGCGCCGCGCCGCGCGGCGCCTGCAATTCGAGCTGCGTGAAATGCCGCATCTGCGTGATGCGCACCTGCACCGTCTGGTTCGCGGGCACGGTGACGGCGAATTCGGCGCGACGGCGGGCGTCGACCCGGTAGTTCACCGTGTCGCCGGGTCGCAAGGCACGCGCGGCGGTGACCGCAGGCGTGCGTGCGACCGCGAGTGAGACCGACAGCGTTGACGACGCGAGCATCACCCCGATCGAGCGCATCGAGATCCCGCGCCCGAAGCTTCTCTTGGGCATGATCGACGTTCTACGCGGCGCAGCCTGAGGGTATATGCCGGCCCGTCCGCGCGTCAATCACCGGCGGCGCGTTTTCAGTGCGCGGTGCCCGCCGGATCCGAGTTCCAGGTGTCGCGCACGTAGAGCCAACGGCCGCCCTCGAGGCGCGAGACCGAGAAGTACCAGCCGCGGTCCACGATCCGACCGGTCTTGTCCTTCACGAGATAGTTGCCCGACACCCAGCCGAGCTTGCCCGAGATTCCGCCGTCGCGTGGGCCCACGAGCCGGTAGACCAAGCCGCTGCGCACGAACGCCGCGTCGTCCTTCGTGAGGTATGCCCGGATCGCGGCCGAACCGCGCACCGGTCGCAGACCGGGCGGGAAGACCACCGCATGCTGGTCGTAGAGCTGCACGATCGGCTCGACCTGGCCGGCGTTGTAGGCGGCGACCCAGGCGTCGTCCGCGGCATGCAGCGCCGCGAGCTCCGCGGTCCGATCGGCCGCCTGCGCCGCGTGACTCCAGGGCAGCAACGCAAGGGTCAGGCCGAACAGCGCGGTGGTGTGGCGCAAGATGTTCATCGGAATCGCTCCTCGATCGTGCGATGGGCGGCGCCGGGTCGGCGGCCGCGATCGAGTTTAACTTAACCGGATCTTCGATGCGGGTGAGGGCGGCAGTCGCGGGTCCGTCTTCGCGAGGGGGACGCGCTCGTGGCAGAATGCCCGAGGGAGTCAATCGTCCACGTCCGCGTGAAGCGGCGGCCTCCGCTGCCCGCGATCTTCAGGAGAACCACGATAATGAAAACAGGGAAATCGGGCTCACTTCGAACCATGCTCCTCGCGTCGTCGCTCGGGCTCGCGAGCCTCGTGCTGGCCGTCGGCACGGCCGCGGCCGGCGACGTCGGTCTCGCGGGCGGCCCACGGCACCTCGAGGCCGGCCAGCCGGTCGCGATGGTGCACGCGACGGTCGAAGCGGCGCAGCGCGCGCTGGCGCAGGGTAAATCGCGCCCGAGTTCAGGCGGCAGCAGCAGCCTCTCGTACCACGGCGGCAGCGGCGGGGTCGGGGTGCAAACCGCGCCCGCGATCTACGTGGTCTTCTGGGGCTCGCAGTGGAACAACAACGATCCGAGCCACGAGGCGGCGACGCTCGAGTCGTTCTATGCCGCGCTCTCGGGAAGCAACTGGTCCGCGACCGATACCCAATATTGCGAGGGGGTCGCCAGCGGGACCATCTTCTGCAACGGCCAGGGGACGGCAGCCGGCAATTCGCCGATGTACGTGTCCTTCTGGTACGACCACCAGAGCCTCGCGCCGACGCATCCGAAGCAGTCGCAGATCGCGGCCGAGGCGGTGAAGGCTGCGGGCCACTTCGGCAACACTTCGGCGAGCGCCAACGCGAACGTGCAGTACGTGATCGCGACCGCGACCGGTAACAACTCCTCGGGCTTCGGGACGCAATACTGCGCGTGGCACAGTTCGACGAGTTCCGCGTACGGCAACCTCTCTTATACGAATCTGCCATACATCACCGATGCGGGCGCGAATTGCGGCGCGAACTTCAACAACCTCGGTGCTGACGCGGGGATCACGATCGTCGCGGGTCATGAAATGGCCGAGTCGGTCACGGATCCGTTCCCGAGCACCGGATGGACCGATTCCAAGGGATCGGAGATCGGCGACAAGTGCGCGTGGAACTCGGCGACTGCGGATGAGACCCTCGGCGGCTCGGTGTTTCCGGTCCAGCCGCTGTGGAGCAACGCCGACAACGGCGGGGCCGGCGGTTGCGTGATGTCCTATTGACGATTAATCGACGATGACCGGGTCGCCGGCGTTGCATCGCGCAGCGCCGGCGTCGCCGCGGTCCCCGTCACGGGAGAAATCTGGCATGAAGGGACGAGTGGCGTTGGTGACCGGCGGCGGACGAGGGATCGGCCGCGAAGTGGCGCTGTTGCTCGCGAACGCAGGCGCGCGGGTGATGATCACTGCGCGCAGCGCCGCCGAGCTCGCGGGCGTAGGCGTGGATTACGTCGCTGCGGATCTCGGCACGCCGGAGGGCTGCGCGCTCGCGGTGCAGGAGACCGAGCGGCGCCTCGGGCCGATCGACCTGCTGGTCGTGAACCACGGGATCGGCTCGGCGCACGAGCGGCTCGTCTGGGAGCAGGATCCGAAGGTCTGGCGCGAGACGATGCGGATCAACCTCGACGGTCCGTTCGAGCTTGCGCGGCTCACGGTCGGCGGGATGTGCCAGCGCGGCTACGGCCGGCTCGTGTTCACGAGTTCGACCGCCGGCGAGAAGGCCGAGCGTTCGGGAAGCGCGTACACGGCCTCGAAGCACGGCGTGATCGGGCTTGCGCGCGCGGTCGCGCAGGATGCGGGCCCGTTCGGCGTGACCTCGAACGCGGTGCTGCCGGGCTGGGTCCGCACCGAGATGGCCGAACGCTCGGCGAAGACCGAGGCCGCGCGGCGCGGGATCGGCGTCGATCAGGTATGGAGCGAGCGGGCCGCGATCTATCCGCGCAATCGCGTGCTCGAGCCGCGCGAGGTCGCCGAGGTGATCGCTTTCCTGTGCAGCGACGCCGCCGGCGGGATCAATGGCGAGGCGATC
>JAJXYU010000042.1 GCA_021780395.1 Pseudomonadota bacterium | reverse complement strand
GGCGTCGACGAACGCCGCGGTGCCCCCGGCGCGCTGCGCCGATGCGATGATCGCGAGCGTGAGCGTGGTCTTGCCCGAGGACTCCGGTCCGAAGATCTCGATGACCCGGCCCCGCGGAATGCCGCCGACGCCGAGCGCGATGTCGAGACCGAGCGATCCGGTCGGTATCGTGTCGACCTCGTAGGTCGCGCCGGCATCGCCGAGCCGCATCACCGATCCCTTGCCGAATTGCTTCTCGATCTGACTGAGCGCCGCGGCCAGCGCCTTCTTGCGATTCTCTTCCATGGGGGAAACCCTCGAAAAATTCGAGTGCGTATTATTTCACATCCCGGGTCGCGCGCTCGGGCGATTAGTCACCGGTTCGCACGGTTTTCTCAGCGCGCCGCCGGTTCATCCAGTAGTGGCCACCGGGCGAGTACTGTATAAGCTGGCGTCGTGCGGCCGCGCGCGGAACGCATCAGGCACAGCTCCGTCGCGTTCCAGGCACACGCCGGCGGCGACGGTAGCGCCGGGGTGTCCGCGACGCCGCGCGCGAGCGTCACGTGCGGCCGCAGGCGCTTCGGATCGAGCGCGCACCCGATCGCCCCGAGCTGCTCGTGCAGCGCAGCCCATAGGCGCTCGAGATGTGCCGGGATCTGCCGCGCCGCGGCGACCACGACTTCCGGCTTCGGCCAGTACTCGTACGCATCGAACCGCAGCGTGCATGGCCCCCGGGCGACACGCGCCCCGATCGCGCTCACCGCGTCGATGCGCTCTGCGGGCACCTCGCCGACGAACGCGACGGTCACGTGGTACTCCTCGGCCGGGATGCGCCGGACGCGCGGATCGAGCTCGAGCCGCGCCGCGACCGCGACCATCGCGGCGCGCTCCGCGTCGCTCGGCCACACTGCGAAGAACAGCCGTTCGACCGGCACCGCGATCATGGGTCGAACCACCCGCGCAGCGCCGCCGCGACGCTTTGGCGCCGCACCGCGTCGCGGTCGCCCGCGAAGCGATACTCGCGGGCGACCAGTCGCGGACGCCCCCGGCTGCGCACGCCCCAACAGATCCACACCGTGCCGACGGGCTTGCCCGGCACGCCCCCGGTCGGACCCGCAATGCCGCTGACCGCGACCGCCCGGTCCGCGCCGCTACGCGCGAGCGCCGCCCGCGCCATCGCCCGGACGACCGGTTCGCTGACCGCGCCCTGGGTCGCCAACACGCTGGCCGGCACCCCGAGCCGACGTTTGGCCGGATTGCTGTACGTGATGAAGCCCGCCGCGAACCACCCGGAACTGCCCGGCACGTCGGTCAGCGCCTTGCCGATCCAGCCACCGGTGCAGGACTCGGCGGTCGCGAGGGTGATGCCGTGCGCAAGCGCGTGCCGGCCGACGCGTGCGGCGAGGCGATAGAGGGCGGCGTCGCTCGGGATGGCCATTCGACGGATCAATCTAGCGGAACGCTGGTCGGTACGAAAGCCGGGATTAGGATCTCCCAGGGTCGCCGGAAACTCAGCGCTCGGCGCCGCCGCGAAATTTGATCACGAGCACGATCGAGCGCAACAGCATCCCCGTGACGAATACCGCGAGCCCGGCGAAGAGCACGGGCGTCT
This sequence comes from Pseudomonadota bacterium, assembly GCA_021780395.1. Next base: position 1,416 of record JAJXYU010000042.1, on the reverse strand, counting down.
CCAGATGCGGTGGGCGAAACGCATTCGCCCGCAGGACGAGCCAATGAACATACGCCATGAATACCGCCATTCCCGCGCCGACGTGGGCGAAATAGGCCTTCAGCATCGCGACGGCCTGGTCGCGGCGCTCGGGGGCGAACCAGTAATCCCGGTTGGGCAGGTTCACGTGTGGCCTGGGGCCGTTCAATGCACGTCCCGGAACGAAACCGATGAAGGCGGGCAGCCCGAGCGCGACGACCAGCAGGAACGCCAGATACCGCCCCCTCGTCATCACCGCGTTCGCGGCGCCCGACGCCATGAAGTGCGACGCCACGACCGGGGGCATCCGCCCGATCGTCGCGAAAATGGTGATCGCCACCACGAGCAGGATCGCGACCAGCCAGCGCTCGGCGCGCACCGCCGTGCGTAACGATGGATCATTGCGCATAATGCATTGTAACCCGTCGCGCGAACGCATCGGCCCGGCCTCGTTTCCGCGGCATCTGCAGAACTCACTGATCCGAAAGGTTTATGCGAGACGGCTCCCGACCCTCGGCCGGCCTCGTGTCCGAACCGGACACGCTGTCGGCGCACACCCCGATGATGCAGCAGTACCTGCGCATCAAGGCGCAGCACCCCGACGTGCTGCTCTTCTATCGGATGGGGGATTTCTACGAGCTGTTCTACGAGGACGCGCGCCGCGCCGCGAAACTCCTCGACATCGCGCTCACCCAGCGCGGGGCTTCGGCCGGGGCCCCGATCCCGATGGCCGGTGTCCCGGTCGCGACGCTCGACACCTATCTCGCGCGGCTCGTGCGCCGGGGCGAGTCGGTCGCGATCTGCGAGCAGCGCGGCGAACCCGGTCAGGCGCGCGGACCGATGGAACGCGAGGTCGTCCGGATCGTGACCCCGGGGACGATCACCGACGAGGCCCTGCTCGATGAACGGCGCGAGTGCACGCTCGCGAGCGTGCACGCGGCCGCGGGGCGGTTCGCGGTCGCGTGGCTCGATCTGGCGGCGGGACGCTTCACCCTGATGGAGCTCGCCGACCTCGACGCGCTGGACGCCGAAATGGAGCGCATCCGGCCGGCCGAATGCCTGATCGCCGAGGGTGCGGCGCCGGCGCTCGCGAGTCTGCTCGCGCGCCGCGACACGCCGGTGCGGCTGCGACCGCCCTGGCACTTCGACACCGACACGGCGACGCGCGCACTGTGCGAGCAGTTCCACACCCACGATCTCGCCGGGTTCGGCTGCGCGGATCGACCGCTCGGCGTCGCGGCGGCCGGCGCGCTGCTCGCCTACGTGCGCGAGACGCAGAAATCGGCGCTGCCGCATCTGCGCGGCATCGCGACCGAGGACCGTGACGGCGCGCTGCAGATGGATCCGGCGACCCGCCGCAACCTCGAGCTCGACGAGAGCCTCGCCGGCCGTCCCGAA
>JAJXYU010000082.1 GCA_021780395.1 Pseudomonadota bacterium | reverse complement strand
GGGGGCTCGCGCAACGCCCCGATGCCGATGCCGACACGCTCACCGCGGCGCTGCCGCTGATTCGCGGCCGGATCGCGGCCTGATCGCGGGCGCCGGGGGGCGCTCGTCGCGGCAGTGCGGAGCTTTCAGGGACGGATTAAGTATAATCGGGCCTCGACCATGGGAAACGAAGTCGAAGTTGCGATCCTGTTCGCCGACGTCGTCGGCAGCACCAAGCTCTACGAACAGCTCGGCGACCTGCGCGCGCGCGACATGGTCGGGATCTGCATCGACGTGATGCGCGGGGCGACCGAGCACCACCACGGCAGCGTGATCAAGACGATGGGCGACGAGGTGATGGCGACCTTCCCGACCGCGGACGACGCGCTGAACGCCGCGGCGCAGATGCAGCGGGAGATCACCACCCACCCGGGCCTGAAGGTCGGCGAGCACGCGGTCGCGATCCGGATCGGCTGCAACTTCGGCCGGGTCGTCGCCGAGCAGCGCGACATCTTCGGATCGGCGGTGCACACCGCGAACCGGATGACGAGCCAGGCGAAGGCGGGTCAGATCATGACGACCGCGACGATGGTCGAACGGCTCTCCTCGGAGTGGCGCGCGGCGGTGCGCCAGATCGACGTCGCGACGCTGAAGGGCCGCAGCAGCGAGGTCGCGCTCTACGAGGTCCTCTGGCAGCCGGAGGACGTGACCAGCATGGTGCCGACGATCTCGGCGCGCGAGCGCGCGCCGCGGCCGCAGCGGCTGCGCCTGCGCTACCAGGGTCAGGAAGTCGTGGTCGACGAGGCGCGCTCGAACGTGAGCATCGGCCGCGCCGAGGACAACGATCTCGTCGTGAAGGGGAACCTGATCTCGCGGCTGCATGCGCGGGTCGAGATCAGCCGCAACAAGTTCCTGCTCGTCGATCAGAGCACGAACGGCACGTTCGTCGTCGCCAACGACGGCGAGGAGTCGTTCCTGCGCCGCGACTCGATGCAGATCCGCGGCGAGGGACTGATCGGCCTCGGCCGCGCGCCGGACAGCAATTCCTCGCAGGTGATCCGTTTCCGCTGCGAGGAGTGAGCGGCGCGCGCGCTCAGCGCGCGTGCAGGCGTTGCATCGATTCGTGCAGCTCGCGCGCGAGCGCCTGCGGGAGCCGCTCGCCGTACTCGCCGAGGTAGGCGCCGATCGCGTCGAACTCGGCGCGCCACGCGGCCGGTTCCACCGCCAGCAGCTCCTCGAGCGTCGACTCGTGCAGGTCGAGCCCGGTCACGTCGAGGTCGGTCGGCCCGGGCAGATGCCCGATCGGCGTGTCGATCGCGCCGGCGCGGCCGTCGCAGCGATCGAGCATCCAGCGCAGCACCCGCAGGTTCTCGCCGAACCCCGGCCACAGGTACTTCCCGTCCGCGCCCTGGCGGAACCAGTTCACGTGGAAGATGTGCGGCGGGTGCTCGAGGCGTGCGCCGACCTTGATCCAGTGATCCCAGTAGTCGGCGAAGTTGTAGCCCGCGAACGGCTTCATCGCCATCGGGTCGCGGCGCACGACGCCGACTTCGCCGGTCGCGGCCGCGGTCGTCTCGGAGGCGACCGAGGCGCCGACCAGCACGCCGTGGTTCCAGCTGCGGGCCTGGTAGACGAGCGGGGCGAGCGTGCGGCGGCGGCCGCCGAACACGATCGCCGAGATCGGCACGCCGGTCGGATCCTCGGCCGCGTGCGTGTAGCTCGGGTTGCGCTTCGCGGCGACGGTGAAGCGCGAGTTCGGGTGCGCGGCCGGGCCGTTCGCCGGGTCGTACGGTCGCCCGCGCCAGTCGAACGCGGGCTTGCCCTCGTGCAGGCCTTCCCACCACGGCTCCCCGCCCGCGGTCAGCGCGACGTTCGTGAAGATCGTGTCGCGGCGGATCGTTTCGTACGCATTGCGGTTGGTCTTCGGGTTCGTGCCCGGGACCACGCCGAAGTAGCCGGACTCCGGGTTGATCGCGTAGAGCCGCCCGTCGCGCCCCGGGTGCAGCCAGGCGATGTCGTCGCCGACGGTCCAGATCTTCCAGCCGGGGTAGCTCGCGGGCGGGATCAGCATCGCGAGGTTCGTCTTGCCGCAGGCCGAGGGGAACGCGCACGCGACGTAGCGGGTGCGCCCGTCCGGGCTCTCGATCCCGACGATCAGCATGTGCTCGGCGAGCCAGCCCTCGCGGCGCGCCTGCCAGCTCGCGATCCGCAGCGCATGGCACTTCTTGCCGAGCAGCGCGTTGCCGCCGTAGCCCGAGCCGTAGCTCTTGATCGTGGTCTCTTCCGGGAAGTGCACGATGTAGCGGCGCTGCGGATCGAGCTCGCCGATCGAGTGCAGCCCCTTCACGAACGAGCGCTCGCGACCGATGCGCTCGAGCGCCGCACGCCCCATCCGGGTCATCAGGTGCATGTTGAGCACGACGTAGGGACTGTCGGTGATCTCGACGCCGCAGCGCGCGAGCGGCGAGTCGATCGGCCCCATGCAATAGGCGATCACGTACATCGTGCGCCCGCGCATGCAGCCGCGGAACAGGTCGTCGAGCTTGCGGTGCGCCTCGGCGGGCGCCATCCACAGGTTGTTCGGTCCGGCGTCGGCGCGGCTGCGGGTGCACACGAAGGTCAGGTGCTCGACCCGCGCGACGTCGCTCGGATCGGATCGATACAGGAAGCAGCCCGGATAGGCGCTGTCGTTGAGCGGGATGAGCTCGCCGGCGGAGACGAGTTCACGCTGCAGCATTCGGAACTCGGCATCGCTCCCGTCGCACCAGTGCACGGCCGACGGTACGGTGAGCTGCGCGACCTCGGCGACCCAGGCGGCCACGTCGTGGCTGATCGATGACAGGTCTGCGGCCGAAGGGGGAGCGATCGCCATGGGCATCCTCTGCGTCGTCTGCAAAGCAAATAGTCTAACATACGTATAAAATCGTCTCGGATCATGGATTTACATCGACATATCGGATCGGGGCCGGCGCTCGTGCTCGGCGCGGTGGGCGCGTGCGGCGTCGCGCCTGGCGCGCGCGCGCAGGCGCCGCCC
>JAJXYU010000291.1 GCA_021780395.1 Pseudomonadota bacterium | reverse complement strand
ATCAGACCGCCGAGAATCAGGCGATCCAGCTGCAGACCCAGGCGGACCAGGTCGCGCAGGGGATCAAGGGGTTGGCCGACAAGCTGCAGACCAAGGTCACGGATCAGACCCTCGCGCGGGAGCTGGTGCTCGATCTGCGTGAGGCCGCGCTCGCGGTGCAGAAGCAGAACCAGACGACGAGCGCGCTGATCGAGCAGATGGCGCAGTACATCCATGCGCTCGAGAGCCACGTGGAGTCGATGCCGCAGGCGACGATGCAGCCGCGCGGCTGGAGCGCCCAACCCTATGCGTCGGGCGGCGGTGGCGGCTTCATGGGCAACGTGATGTCGGGGCTCGGCATGGGCGCCGGGTTCGGTCTCGCGAGCGACCTCGTCGGCAGCTTGTTCAACGCGCTGTGAGCGCGCCGCGGCCGAGGCCGTTCCGCGATCGCTAGCCGGCGATCGTCTGCGCGCGGTTCGCGTCGTAGGTGCGTGAGTCGACCTTGAGGTACGCGACCCGCTCGGCCGCGACGACCGCGACGTCGGCGACGCCCGCCACCGTCCGCAAACGTTCGCCGAGGCCGCGTTCGTCGATCGCTCCAGTGCCCGGGATGCGCAGGATCCGAGTCGTCAGGTGGCTCGGTCGCCGCATCGTCGCGGCGACCAGCAGCCAGACGACCGCGATCGCCGCGGAGCCCACGAACACGCCGTTCGCGTGGGCGAGCTGGTGGATCCAGCCGCCGGCGACGCCGCCGAAGAATATTCCGAGGAATTGCGAGCTCGAGTAGATCCCGGTCGCGGTGCCCTTCGCGGCCGCAGGCGCGGTCTTGGTGATCAGCGACGGCAGGCTCGCCTCGAGGACGTTGAACGCGGCGAAGAACAGCGTGACCGCGCCGAGGAGCACCGCGACGCTGTGCCCGGCGCGCAGCAGCAGCAGCTGGCTCACCACGATCGCGGCGACCGCGCCGATGAACACTTCCTTCATGCGCCGCCGCTTCTCGGCGATCACGATCGCCGGGATCATCACCGCGACCGACACCAGGAGCACGGGCAGGTACACGATCCATTGATCGCGGCTGTCGACCCGCAGCTGCGCATGCAGCAGGGCGGGAATCACCAGAAAGCTCGCGGTCAGGATCGCGTGCAACGCGAAGATTCCGAAATCGAAGCGCAACAAGTCGGGATTTTGCAACACCGACCGCAGCATCCCGGGCACCGTTTCGGCATCGCGGTGCAGGTGCGAGTCGACCGGCGTCGGAACGACGAACAGCACCACGGCGATGCCGAGCAGCGCGAGCGCGACCATCAGCCAGAAGATGCCCGGAACGCCGGCGATACCGGCGACGACCGGCCCGGTCACCAGCGCGAGCATGAACGAGAAGCCGATCGTGATCCCGACCATCGCCATCGCCTTCGTGCGGTTCTCCTCGCGGGTGAGATCCGCGACCAGCGCGAGGATCACCGCGCCGACCGCGCCGGCGCCCTGCAGCACCCGGCCGAGCACGACGCCATCGATCGTCGTCGCGCGCGCGGCGATCGCGCTGCCGGCCGCGAATATCAGCAGCCCCAGGACGATCATCGGCTTGCGGCCGACCCGGTCGGACAGCATGCCGAACGGAATCTGCAGCAGACCCTGGCTGAGGCCGTAGATCCCGAGCGCGAGGCCGATCGTGGACGGCGTCGCGCCGACGAGTCCGCGCGCGTACGCGGCGAACACCGGATAGATCATGAACAAGCCCAGCAGCCGCAACGAAAAGACGGCCGCGAGCGAGAACGCGGCGCGGTATTCCGGTCGGGTCATGATGAGGGACTCAGGGATTGCGCCGGGTTGCGCGAACGCACTCTTAGGCCGGGGGCACGGCCCGAAGTTCCCCGCGCGGTTGCATCGGGGCGTCGCGTGCGGTGATACTTGAATCGCCGCGACCGTGGCCCAACAAGTCGGTTCGCAGGCGGATCGTCGTGCAGCGAACAGGAGGGATTCGGCCGATGGCGATCGGATGGGCGGGCGACAATGCCGTCAACGAACAGATCGACGCGACCGTGAAGGACGGCGTGCGGCGAGTGCGAAGCCGTCTGCCAGCGGGGCCGTCGCTCAGCCACTGCGAGTCCTGCGGCGGCGAGATCCCCGGCGCCCGCCGTGCCGCGATCCCCGGCGTGAGGCTCTGCGTCGCGTGCCAGGCGGAACGCGACCGCGACGAGGCGAAGTTCAGCGGCTACAACCGCCGCGGCAGCAAGGACAGCCAGTTGCGTTGAACCGGGGTTGGTGGTCCGGCGCGCGTTCAAATCCCGGCGAGCTCCCGAGCGAGCGTGCGGAACGCGGGCAGAGTGATGGGATCGTTCGCCGCGCTGGTCGCGACTGGATGCGACGCGAAGCGCGCGATCACCAGTTCCGCACGCGGCGCGACGTACAGGCGCTGCCCGTGGATCCCGCGTGCCTCGAACGTGCCGAGCGCGTCGTGCGCGATCCACCACATGCTCCGATACGAGTAGCCCGGCAGCAGCGGGTACTCGGTCGCCGGGAACTTCGACGGATCGGACCCCGCGCGAATGTCGGCGACCACGGCGGCCGGGACGATCTCCCTACCGTTCCAGTCGCCGTCCCGACGCATCAATTCGCCGAAGCGCGCGATGTCGCGCAGGCAGGCGTTCAGGCCGCCGCCGCTCATCTCGACGCCGATCGAGTCGATGCCGAGGTACGCGTCCTCCTCGCAGGCGATGCGTGACCAGATCCGCTGCGACAGGGTGTCCGCGAGCCCGAACCCTGTGACGCGCTTCATGATCCAGCCGAGCACCTCGGTGTTCACCGTCTTGTAGTCGAAGGTGCGGCCATGCTCGCCCTGCTGGCGCAGCGTGACCAGGAAGTCGTAATAGTTCGTCGGTCCAGGATCGCCGGCGCGGCGCGGCCGCAGCCCGCCCGCACGCGCATAGGCCCAGATCTCGGCCCGGGGGTCCTGATAGTCCTCCGAATACGCGATGCCAGCCTGCATGTCGAGCAGATGCCGCAGGGTCGCGTCCCGATATCCCGACTCCGCCATTTCCGGCAGGTAGTACGGCACCGTCCGGGTCTCGTCGAGCGCACCCTCGTGGATCAAGGTCGCGGCGACGGTCGCGGCGTAGGATTTCGTGATCGAAAAGCACGCATGCGGACGATGCGCATCGAGGGCGCCGAAGTAACGCTCGTAGACCGGCTTGCCCCGGTGCAGCACCAGGATTCCGTCGGTGTACGTGTCCGCGAGCGCATCCCGCCACCCGCGATGCCGCCCGTCGAGATCGACGAATTCCAGCGCGTCGATCGACGCTTCGGTCGACCGGTCCGGCGCCGGCCACCGGACGTTCGCGTGATCGCCACGCCAGACGCGTGCCGTCGGCAGGATTTCGCGCATGTGCGACAAGCTCCAGCGCAGCTGCGGAAACTCGAGAAACCGGTCGTCCTCGAAACGGATGCGCCGCTCGGGCGGAGGCGGCGAGCCGCGCATCCAGCCGAGCCGGACCGGGTCGGAGGCCTCCGCGTCCGGGTACTCGACGCCGTCGAAGCTCAGGGTGCCGTGCATCACGTCCAGCATGCCTCGCGCCGACCTCAGTCGATCGATGGCGGCGCCGCGACCGCGATCGGCTTGCCGGCCGCGAGCGTCGGCGCCCCCGCGGCGTACGCCGCTCGATCATAGGCGGCGACGTCGCCCGCGAGCAGCGCGCCGTAGGCCGCGAGCTTCGCGTTCAACTCAGCCGCGACCTCCTGCTCGATCCGTCGCAGCGGACCGGTCGGCGCCTGCGTGCCGAGATCCGCGAACACCCGCGCATTCTGGCTCACGGCGCCGTGCAGGTCGGTCAGCTGGTGCAGGTCGTCCTCGGGGACCTCGTGCTGGACCTTGGGGTCGTACATCGAGTCCTTCAGCTTGCCGAGCTTCGCGGCCAACGCCTGGGCCCGCGCGACCAGCGCGGCCTGCGTCTTCGCCCGTGCCTGGAGCGACGGGTCGATGCTCGCGGACTCCTCCGCGACGGAGTGCCGGTAGGCGGCGAGCTGCGCCTGCATCGCGCTGATCCGGTTCAACATCCGGTTCATCGCGTCGGCTTGCGCGCGCGTCTCGAGGGCGAGCTGCAGCGACTCGGTCTGCGCCTGCAACGCTGGCGGCTGATTCGGGTCCGCTTCGACCCGCGCCTGCACCGACTCGGTCCGCCCCGCCGCGGTCACGGAAATCGTGTACGCGCCGGGCAGCACCTGGGGCCCGCGGGGTCCGCGTTCCCACGCCGGACGCTTGCCCGCGACCGAGGGCTTCTCGAAGTCGATCGGCGTCGGCCCGTCGTAGCGCATGTCCCAGACGAAGCGATTCAAGCCGCTGCCCGAGGCGCCGTAGCGGGTTGCGATCAGCCGGCCCTTCGCGTCGCGAATCCGGATCCGGACCGGCGTCTGGTGCAGCGCCTTCTGCTGCGCATCCGCCTCGAGCTTCTTCGGCAGGCTGTAGTCGATCATCACGCCATCCGGCGCGTTCGGCGTCACGAACGCCGGTTCCGCGCCTTCGCCGCGTTGCCACCGCTGGAATTCGACTCCGTTGCGCGGCGTGTAGAGCGCGAGGTGCGCTGGAACCGCGGCGGGGTCGAGCTCGGCGACCGGCGCGAAATGATCGAGCACCCACAGGCCGCGGCCGTGGCTCGCCAGCACGAGATCGCCGCGCACGAACTTCAGGTCGAAGATCGGCATCGTCGGCAGGTTCGATTTCAGCCGGGCCCAGTGGCTCCCGCCGTCGCGGGAGATCCACAGTCCGGTCATCGTGCCGGCGGCGAGCAAGTGCGGATCCGCCGGATCCGCGCGCACGACCATCACCGACGCGTTCGCCGGCAAGCCGGCGTCGAGCCGCCGCCAGTGGCGGCCGTAATCCGTCGTCCCATAGACGTACGGCTTGTCGTCGTTCAACTCGTGGGCGTCGAACGCGAGATAGGCGGTACCAGGATCGGCCGGCGATACGTCGATCTGGTAGACGCGCGCCCAGGCCGGCGCGCCGGGCGGCGTCACGGTCCGCCAGTGCTTACCGCCATCACGCGTGAGCGAGACGACCCCGTCGTCGCTGCCGACCCAGAGCACCTCGGGATCGCTCGGCGCGACCTGGATCGAGAGGATCGTGTCGTAGGTCTCCGCGCCCGACAAGTCGTAATGGATCGGCCCGCCGGACAGCCGCTGCTTCGACTTGTCGTTGCGGGTCAGATCGGGACTGATCGCGCGCCAGTCGAGCCCGCCGTCCGTGGACCGCAGCAGCACGTTGCCGCCGATGTACACGGTGTTCTCGGCATGCGGATCGACCGCGATCGGCGGGGTCCAGTTGAACCGGACCTTCTGCTGCGACGGCGGCAGGTCGTCGATGTACCCGGGACCGTGCAGGTAGGGCATGATGAACAGCGTCTGCTTCGTCCTGCGGTCGAACCGCACGATCGTGCCGTCCTCGGCGTCGGCGTAGATCACGTCCGGATTCGACGGCGCCGGCACCACGTACTCGCCGTCTCCGCCGACGACCGTGTACCAGTCGTTCCCGGAGACGACGCCGTCCGCGAGCGACGAGGACGGTCCGCACCAGCCGCTGTTGTCCTGCAGGCCCGCGCACAGGTCGTACGGTGTGCGGCTGTCGGCCGACACCATGTAGGTCTGCTCGATCGCCATCCCGTCGAGGAATCGCCAGGTCTTGCCTCCATCCAGCGACAGGTACGCGCCGCCGTCGTTGCCCTGGATCATGCGCTTTGGGTTCAGCGGGTCGATCCACAGCGCGTGGTGATCGACGTGCACTTTCTGATCGATCACGCGCACGGTCTTGCCGCCATCGTCCGATTCCAGCAGCTGGAAGCCGAGGAAATACACCCGGTCGGCGTCATCCGGCGCGACCTCGAGCGTCGTGAAATAGAACCCGCGCACGTTCAGCGCGTGGTTGTCGGTGACCTCGTGCCAGTGGTCACCGAGGTCGTCCGAGACGAACAACGAGCCCTTGCCGATCGGCGCTTCGAGCACCGCGTAGATGCGCTCGGGATCGCTCGGCGCGATCGCGAGCCCGATCCGGCCGATCGGCGAGGCCGGCAGGCCCTTCGTCAATCGCTTCCAGGTTGCGCCGCCGTCGGTCGAGCGCCAGATGCCCGAACCGGGGCCGCCGTCGTGCAGCATCCATGGCTCACGATGCGCCTGCCAGGTCGCCGCGAACACGACCTCGCCATTGCCGGGCTGCATCGCGACGTCGATTGCGCCGGTGCGATCGTCGACGAACAGGCTCTTGCGCCAGGTCTTGCCGCCGTCGGTCGTCTCGTAGATGCCGCGGTCCGGATTCGGTCCCCATTCATGCCCCAGCGCCGCGACCACCACGTGGCGAGGGTCGTGCGGATCGATCGCTATTCTGGCGATCTGCCCGACGTCGGCGAGACCCATGCGCTTCCAGGACTTGCCGGCATCGGTCGACCGGTAGATGCCCGCGCCCGGGATCACGTCGTTGCGGATGTTGGCCTCGCCGGTACCGACCCAGACCAGGTTCGGATTCGACGGCGCGACCGCGATCGCGCCGATCGAACTGGTCGCTTCATGCTCGAAGACCGCCTTCCAGGACAAGCCGCCGTCGGTCGTCTTGAACACGCCGCCGGCGGCCGCGCCGACGTAATAGACCCGCGGATTACCGGGAACCCCGGCGACCGCGGTCACGCGCCCCCCCGCGATCGCGGGGCCGAGGTTGCGGAATTTCAAGTGCGCGAAAACATCCTTCGGTTCGGCGGACGCGCGTTGCGCGTGCGGGGTCGCGCCGAACGCGGCGCATGCGCACCAGGCGAGCGCGGCTGCCGCGGTTCGAAGCGAGCGGGACGGGGACTTCATCAATGCATCCTCCGGGCGCAACGGCAGGTGTAAAACTCCCATGTTAGCCGTCCTCGGCCGCCTGGCCAACCGGCGCGCCGGGGTCTTCGCGACGCTCAGTGCGCGTGCGCGAGTACCTGGAGGCTCCCGCGCCAGATCATCCGCAGTGCGACGTAGAGCACCATCGCGAGACCGCCCCAGGCAAGCCACCGCCGCCGCTCGAGCAGAGCCGCGATCGCGTTCGCCGCGACGCCCATCAAGACGATCGAGACGACGAGCCCGACGATCAGGATCCCGACGTGCCCGGCGGCCGCGCCGGCGACCGCGAGCACGTTGTCGAAACTCATCGACAGATCCGCGACTACGATCTGCGCGATCGCCTGGCCCAGGGACCTCGACCGCTCGTGATCCGGATGCCGGTGCGGCCGGCGGCGAAGCTCGCGGTACGTCTTCCATGCGACCCACAGCAACAGCAGCCCGCCCGCGAGCACGAGGCCGATGATCGCGAGCAAGCGCAGCGCGATCACCGCGAGGCCGATGCGCAGCAGGGTCGCGCCGAGCATGCCGGCCGCGATCGCGGACCGGCGGCGGTGCTTCGGCAGCCCCGACACGGCGAGGCCGACCACGATCGCGTTGTCCGCGGTCAACGCCAGGTCGATCAGCAAGACCTGGAGCAAAGTCGCCAAGGGGTTGATTACCGCGCTCGCGTCCATCGCGCTCCCCAGGTGGTTCCGGCGGTCGGCGGGTCCCGCGGCCGCGGACCGGCCGCCGGCTCGCGGGCGCCGTCAGCCGCATTGTAAGCTGTCGGTCCGCGCGACACGGGTGCGACGGACGAAACCGAAGGAGAACTTCAGGATGGGTATGCGCGTATTCGGTCTACCCCACTGCGATACCTGCCGCAAGGCGCTGCGCTGGCTCGAGCGGGCCGGCATCGCATGTACGTTCGTCGACTATCGCGCGGAGCCGGTCCCGGGGGAGACCTTGCGCGACTGGGCGAAACGGCTGGGCGGCTGGGAGCGGCTCGTGAACAAGAGCGGAACGACCTGGCGCACGCTGCTCCCCCAGCGCAAGAACCCCGCGAGCGATCCCGAATGGCTGCTCCTGTTGAAAGAGTACCCCGCGCTGATCCGCCGGCCCGTGCTGGTGCGCGAGGACGGTACCGTCACCGTTGGCTTCAGCGCCTCGGGTTACCAGAAGCTGTTCGCGATCAGTTCGGCGCGGGCCCCTTGACCGCGGTCACGAAGCCTCGCGGTCGCACCGCGTGCGCGAACGCCGCGCGCACCTCGGTGGCGGTCAGCGCGAGGTAGCGCCGCGCGGCGATCGTCATCGCGTCGAGCGGCTTGCCTTCGATCGACAGTTGCAGCAGCTCCCGGCCGATCGCGCCGAAGCTCGACTCGCCGAGCGGAATCTGCCGCAGCAGGATACCCTTCGCGCGGTCGAGCTCCGCCGCCGTGGCCGGGGCGCGCTGCATCGCGGTCAAGTCCCTCGCGACGATCGCCCGGGCCGCGGCGACCTTGTCCGGATCGGCGCCGAACGACACGGTGTAGGTACTGCGGTGCTTGCCGTAGTCGAAACTCGTGCCGACCGTGTAGACGAGGCCCGTCTTGTCGCGCAGATCCCGGTACAGACGGGACGCGTAGAAGCCTCCGCCGAGGATCTCGTTGCCGAGGTTCAGCGCGAAGCGCGCCGGATCGTCGCGGGTCACCGGGATCAGCTCGCTCATCCGCACCTCGTCCTGGCTCGCACTGCGATCGGGTACGAGCAACTGCCCCGGTCGGTTCGGCGGTGCGGGTCCGTAGTCGACCCGCGGCTTCGGGCCGTGCGCGGTCCAACCGCCGAAGGCCGATTCGACGATGCGTTTCGCGTCCTCAGGCTGGATGTCGCCGACCATCACGATCGTCGTCATGTCCGGGCGGAACGTGTGGGCGTAATAGCGCTCCACTTCGGCGCGGGTGAGCTTTGCGAGATTCGCCGGCGTCGCGTGGCGCAGTTGTGGATCGGCCGGGGGGAGCAATGCCTTGCCGAGACCGAGGTCCAGCAAGAACCCCGGCGAGCGCAGCTCGCCGGCGACGAAGCCCGCCTGTTGCGCGCGCACGATCGCGAACGCCTTCGGTGGCAACGCCGGGTGCAGTTCGCCGTCCGCGAGCAGTTCCATGCCGGCCGCGACCTGGGTGGACGGTACCGCGAGCGAGAAGCTCGACCCCAAGCGCGCCGTGGCGCTGATCCGGTCCAACGCGCGCTGGAATGCCAGGCGGCCGAGGCTCGTGGTGCCGTAGCCGAACAGTCCGTCGAGCACGTCGGCAACCCCTTCCTCGCCCTTCGGCGCCTCGAGGTCCTCGTTGCTCTTCACCTGGCCGTACACCTCGACGGTGTGGCTGATCGACTCGGGTTGCACGATCAGTTTCAGTCCGTTGGGCAGCGTGTAAGCGACCGGCGTGAGGGTCGAGCGGGGCACCTTGAGCCGCGCGAAGGAGCGCGCCGCCCACGCGGGGAGCCGGACCGGCCCTGACGGGGTCGATGAGAAGGTCTCGGCGCCGCCGAATCCCTTGCCCGTGACCGGTTTGCCGGAGCTCTGCGGCGTCAGGATCGCCGCGATCTCGTGCGCCGGATCGAAGGCCGCCCTCGCGAGCGCATCCACCGCTTCCGGCGTGACCGCCCCGATCGCGGCCCGGATCTCGTCCGGTGAACGGAGGTGCTGGAAGGCGAGCGCATCGGACCACGCGTTCGCCAATCCGTCGATCGAGTTCCTTTGGAATTCCAGACTCGCGATCGCCTTGCGTTTGGCCGCCGCGACGAGCGCCGGATCGATGCCTTTCCCGGCCGCGTTCGCGAGGATCGCGCGCATCCTGGCGAGCACCGGGGCGGGGTCGCTGCCGCGCGCGAAGATGCCGACCGCCATGCCGACGCCGGCGCGGGGCATCGCCTGATCGAAGAACCCGCCATAGAGCGCGGTACCGTCCATCCCCATTCCGTACAGCGGCGCGCGCTTCGAGTCGAGCGCCGCGCTCAGCACCAGCGCGGTCGCGTAGTTGGGGGAGCGCAGGCCCGGCATCCGCCAGGCGAGGTAGACCGAACCGTATGGACTGTCGGTCGGCGACCGCACCGTCTCGGCGGTGACGGGCCGGAACTCGAACCGCGGGCGCGGCGGCAGGGGCTTGCGCGGGATCGTCGCGAAATCGGCCTTGACGCTTGCGAGCACCGCGGCCGGATCGATGTCGCCGGTGATCACCAGGATCGCGTTGTTCGGCGCATACCAGCGGCCGTAGAACCGCTTCAGCCGCGCCGCGGTGGTCCGGTCGAACGACGGTCGCGTGCCGAGCGGTGTGTGGGCGTAGGGCGTGCCCGCGAACAGGCGCGCCTGCAGCGCCTCGTAGAATTTGTAACTGGGATTCGACAGATCGCGCGACACCTCCTGTTCGATCGCGCCGCGCTCCTTCGCCCACTCGGCGGGCGCAGCGTCGAGACCGCGCATGCGCGCGGCCTCGACGCGCAGCGCGACGTCGAGATCCTGAACCGGCGCGAGGAAGTAATACTGGGTCACGCCCTGGGTCGTGTCCGCGTCGAAAGCGCCGCCCATGTTCGCGGCGATCGCCGCCAGCTGGTCCTTCGAGAGACCCGGGCTGCCGCGGAACATCATGTGTTCGACCGCGTGGGCCGTTCCCGGAAAATCGGCCGGCGCCTCGTCCGAACCGACGAGGTAATTGACCTCGGTGGTCGCCACCGGCGCGAGCGGATCGCGCACGATGACCACCCGCAGGCCGTTCGCGAGCGTTGCGCGCGTGACGTCGTATCCATCCGGCGACCGGGTCGCCGCGAATGCGCCGGCCGCGAGCAGTGTCGCCGCGACCACGGTTCCGATCCCTGCAAAGCGTGTTGCCATCGAACTCACCTTTTCACCCGGCATGCCAGCCGCCGGTTCGTTGGACCACCCGGCGGCGAAATGGTGCGGCGGCCCGCCGTACTTTTGCGGATGCCGCGTTCGCCGCGGAGCATACAATAAGCGCTGGGAGCGGCCCGCGCGGGCGCGGTCCTCGATCGAGCGACCCACCCGGTGCGCGGCCCCGACGGCGGGGATCTGTCCACCGACGTCGCGTGGATCGGGCCGCGGGATGCCGAACGGGTCCTGGTGATGATCAGCGCGACGCATGGCGTCGAGGGATTCTGCGGCTCGGGCGCGCAGATCGACTGGCTGAATCGCGGCGAGGCCGCGCGGTTGTCGACGGGGTTCGGCGCCTTGCTGGTCCACGCGATCAACCCCTACGGGTTCGCCTGGCTGCGGCGCGTGACGCACGAGAACGTCGACCTGAACCGCAATTGGATCGACTTCGCGGCGCCGCCGCCGGAGAATGGCGACTACGAGACGCTGCGCGCGGCGTTCTACGAGGACCGGGACGACTGGAAGGGCATGGTCACCGGGCAATCCTTGCTCGCGACGCGGCAGGCGATCGCTGGATTGTCGCGCGCCTAGGCGATGCGCGCGGCGGCTGCGCCGGCCTGGATTTCGCCGAGTCGCGACCGGATCTGCGGGGACAGGGGCGGTGGCGCGTGCGCGGCCTGGATGCGGCGCAGATCGAGATCGATCCGATCGATCAGATCGAGCAGCGGCCGGCCGTTGCTGCGGGTCGGCAGCATCGCGCCGAGGTAGCGCGCCGGCCAGACCTCGTCCCGACAATGCGCCGCGGTATGGTCGAGCGCGAGATAGTTGCCGCGCGGGCCGACCGAGCGCATCACGTCGAGCGCGAGCGATTCGGCATCGACCGGGATCCCGCGCCACAGGCTGCGCAACAGCCCGGCGAGCTCGTCGCAAAGGCACAAGGCGTGCAGCGAAAAGGTGATGCCTTCGTCGAGCGAGCCGAGGTAGTCGAGGGTCGCGGGGCGGCTGAAGAACACCTGCATCAGGCTCGCGCCGATCTCCCACACCGCGTCCTGATTGAAGCAGGGTGCGGAGGACTGGCCCGCGTAGCCCGTGAACGAGGGAATCCCGAGGCGGCGCCGGATCTGGTGCATACCGAGGTCCGCGAGCGTTGCGTGGCTGAAGTGACCGATCCCGCCG
>JAJXYU010000274.1 GCA_021780395.1 Pseudomonadota bacterium | reverse complement strand
GGGCGCGGCGATGCTTGCGGGCGCGGCGGCGCGGCCACCGCAGGTTCGATCGCCGCAGCACCCGGCGCCGCGTCGGTGCCGGCCACGGTCCCCGCGACTCGCCTCGCCGCCCCGGCGATCAGGGACTCGTCGTAATCCACGGCGGCGATGACCTCGATGCCATCCTCGACCCGTCGGCTCGACAGGATCACTGCCTCGGGACCTTGCTCCTCGCGCACTTGCTGCAGCGCCTGCCGCATGCTCGCGGCCAGGTAGCGTTTGATCTTCATCGGGACCTCACTCGATGCCTGCATGCGATCAGCGCCCGACCGCGGCGATCACGCGGATCCGGCGGTTCTCGGGAATTTCGTTGTACGCGAGCACCGCCAGATTCGGCGTCGCATAGCGCATCAGCCGCGCGATCCATGGCCGGATCCGCGGCGCGACCAGCACGACGGCGGGCTCGCCGGCGACTTCCTGGCGCCGCGCACTGTCCGCGAGTGACCGCTGCAATCGATCCGCGAGCCCTGGCTCGACGCTCGTGCCGGATTCGCCGGTGCCGCCGAGCGAATCCTGCAGCGATTGCTCGAGCCCCGGGTCGAGGGTGATCACGGGCAGTTCCTCGCGCAGCCCGCCGACGCTCTGCACGATGCTGCGGCCGAGCGAGACGCGCGCAGCGGCGACCAGGACGGACGGGTCCTGACTCTTCGGCGCGACGTCCGCGAGCGCTTCGCAGATCGATCGGAGATTGCGGATCGGCACCCGTTCCTGCAGGAGCTGCTGCAGCACCTTGACGAGCACGCTCATCGGCAGGAGCTTCGGCACGAGATCCTCGACGAGCTTCGGCGCGCTCTTCGCGAGCCGGTTGAGGAGTTGCTGGACCTCCTCGTGTCCCAGGAGTTCGTGCGAATGGGTCTGCAGCAGGTGGCTCAGATGGGTCGCGATCACGCTGCCGGCGTCGACGACCGTGAAGCCGAGCGCCTGCGCCTGCTCCCGGCGGGACTTCTCGATCCACACCGCCGGCAGGCCGAACGCCGGATCCTTGGTCGGCGTCCCGGCGATCGTCGCCGACAGCTGCCCCGGATTGATCGCCAGGTCCTGGTCCGCAAAGATCTCGGCCTCGCCGACCGGCGAGCCGAGGATCATGATCCGATACGAGTTCGGCGGCAGCTCCAGGTTGTCGCGCAGGTGCACCGGTTGCACCAGGAACCCGAGCTCCTCCGAGAGCTTCTTGCGCACCCCCTTGATGCGGCTCATCAGCTCGCCGCCTTGATTGCGATCGACCAGCGGAATCAGGCGATAGCCGACCTCGAGTCCGATCAGGTCGATCGGCTCGACGTCGTCCCAGGACAGTTCCCGCTGGTCCGCGGACGGCTTCGCGGCCGCCTGCCCGCCCGCGGGGGCGGCGAGCGCGGCCGCCCGGCGCTTCGACAGCCCGTAGGCCCCGGCCGCACACGCGGCCGCCATCGACAGGAACACGAGGTTCGGCATGCCCGGGATCACCCCGAGCAGCGTGAGCACGCCGGCGGTGACCGCGAGCGCGCGCGGCTGGCCGAGCACCTGGGACATGATCTGCTGTCCCATGTCGTGCGGCCGTGACACGCGCGTGACCAGGATCGCGACCGCGACCGACAGCAGGAGCGAGGGGATCTGCGCGACCAGGCCGTCGCCGATCGTGAGCAGTGCGTAGGTCTTCCCGGCCGCGGCGAGCGACATCCCGTGCTGCGTGGCGCCGATCAAGGTGCCGCCGAACAGGTTGATGCAGACGATCAGGATTCCGGCGACGGAGTCACCGCGGACGAACTTGCTGGCACCGTCCATCGCACCATAGAAATCCGCTTCCTCCCGCACTTCCTGCCGCCGAGCCACCGCCTCGGCCTGCGTGATGATGCCGGCATTGAGGTCGGCGTCGATCGCCATCTGTCGTCCGGGCATCGCGTCGAGGGTGAAACGGGCGCTGACCTCGGAGATTCGCCCTGCCCCCTTGGTGATCACGACGAAGTTGATGATCACCAGCACGATGAACACGACCAGGCCCACCGCGTAGTCACCGCCGACCACGAACTGCCCGAACGCGGCGATCACGTGGCCGGCGGCGTGCGTCCCGGTGTTGCCTCGCAGGAGCACGACCCGCGTCGAGGCGACGTTGAGTCCGAGCCGCAGCAGCGTCGCACCGAGCAGCACGGTCGGGAACGCGGCGAATTCGAGCGCGCGGCGAACGTACATCACCGCGAGCAGGATCACGAGCGAGAGCGAGATGTTGAACGTGAACAGGATGTCGAGCAGGAACGGCGGCAGCGGCAGGACCATCATCGCGAGCACGACCATCACCACGAGCGGCACGCCGAGGCCGTTGCGCGCGAATTCACCGAGCTTCTGGAGTGCGCCCTGCATGCTCAGGCGTCCGCGTACTCGTCACTGACCGGCGGGTCGGGCCGCTGCAGGCGCGCGGCGGCGGTCGGCGGCAGCGTGCGCAGGCGGAAGATGTAGGAGAGCACCTGCGCGACCGCGACGTACAGGCCCGGCGGGATCTCGTGGTCGAGGTCGGTCGACCGGTGCAGCGCGCGCGCGAGCTTCGGCGCCTCGAACACCGGGACGCGATGTTCCTCGGCGATCCGCCGGATCGCGAGCGCGACGTGATCCACCCCTTTCGCGACGACCCGGGGGGCGCGCATGCGCTGCGGGTCGTATTTCAGCGCGACCGAGAAGTGAGTCGGATTCACGATCACGACGTCCGCGGTCGGCACCTTCTGCATCATCCGCCGGCGCGCGACCTGCTGCTGCATCTGCCGGATCCGCTGCCGCGTCTCCGGCCGTCCTTCGGTCTCCTTCGCCTCGTCGCGCAGTTCCTGCCGGGTCATCCGCAGCGAGCGGCGGAACTGGAAGAGTTGCAGAGGCACGTCGAGGATCGCGACCGGGGCGAGTGCCGCGGAAAGCCACAGCAGCGCCCAGCCGAGCAGCCGCGCCGCGTGCGTGATCGCCGCGAACGCGGTCGAGTCGCCGAGGTGCATCACGTCGGTGAGCAGGTGGGAGGCGACGCCGACGCAGACCGCGCCGACGACGACGCTCTTCAGCAGCGCCTTCGCGGCTTCCGTGAGGCCCTCCAGGCCGAACACGCGCCGCAGCCCCTCCCGGGGACTCAGCCGCGAGAAGTTCGGGGCGAACGCCTGGGGACTGAAGTTCCATCCACCGAGTGCGACGCCGGCGAGCAGGATGAGTACGGTGAGCGCCGCGAACATCGGCAGGAGCGCGAGGACCGCGCGATGCGCGGCGGCGCCGAGCGCGGCCTGCATCGAATCGGGGTCGGCGAGCGCGCGAGGGTCGATCGCGAGGCCGGTGCGCAACCCGCCGGCGAGGCGCGCCGCGAGCGTCGCCCCGCCAGCGACCAGCGCCGCGGCGCCGCCGAAGGTCGCGGCGAAGGTCGCCAGCTCGCGCGAGCGCGGGACCTGGCCCCGCTCCCGTGCCTCCTGCAGGCGCCGTTGCGAGGGTTCTTCGGTACGCTGGTCGCGATCGGCTTCGGCCATCACGGCACCCGCGGGACCGCGCCGGCGGTCATCTCGGCGATCGCGGCGATCGACTGGTGGAGCGTGCGGACGATCGCGAAGCCCAGTCCGCCGACGCCGATCACCAGCACGAGGTAGCCGGCGACGATCGTGATCGGAAAGCCGACGCCGAAGAGGTTCATCTGCGGCGCGGCGCGGGTGAGCACACCGAGCGCCAGGTTCACGATGATCAGCGCGACCACGGCGGGCAGCGCGATCAGGATCCCGCTCTGGAAGATCCGCCCGCCCCAGGTCGCCACCGCGAGCACGTCGCCGCGACCGAACGGGTTCGCGCCGATCGGCAGCGTGCGAAAGCTCTGCGCGAGTTCGGCGAACAGCACCAGGTGCCCGTCGAGCGCGAGATAGGTGAGCATCGCGAATACGACGAACAGCTGCCCGAGAGCGGGGGACGTCGCGCCGCGCTCCGGATCGATCAAGGTCGCGAATCCCAGCCCCATCGTCGTCGCGATCGTCTGGCCGGCGAACGAGATCGCTTCGAACGCGATCTGCGCGACGGTGCCGATCGCCAGGCCGATCACCAGATCCTGTACGGCGACGAGCACGCCGCGCGCGGAGAAGACCGTGAGCGTGGAGGGGACCGCGACGGTCGGCGCGAGCAGGAAGGCGATCGCGAGCGTCAGCACGATCTTCACGCGCGGGGGCACCGTCATCGCGCTCACGATCGGTGCCGACGCGACGAAGCCGCCGATCCGCAGCGCCGGCCACCACAGCTGCGCGAGCAGCATCGGGAGCCGGGTCGCGTCGATCGTGAACGGATGCACCGGGGCCCCCTTAGCCGATCGCCGCGGGGATGCCCGCGTACAGGCCACGCGTGAACGCGATCAGGATCCGCAGCATCCACGGTCCCGCGACGAACAAGGTCACGACGACGCACAGCAGCTTCGGGATGAAGCTCAGGGTGGCCTCGTGGATCTGGGTCGCTGCCTGCAGCATCCCGATCACCAGGCCGGCGATCAGCGAGACGAGCAGCAAGGGCGCCGCGATCAGCGTCGTCACGAACAGCGCCTTGTGTGCGAGGTCCATCACGGCGTCCGGCGTCATCGGTGGAAGCTCGCGGCCAGCGTGCCGAGCAACAGCGTCCAGCCGTCGACGAGCACGAACAGCATGATCTTGAACGGGAGCGAGACGAGCATCGGCGACAGCATCATCATGCCCATCGACATCAGCACGCTCGCGACGACCAGGTCGATCACCACGAACGGGATGTAGATCATGAAGCCGATCTGGAACGCGGTCTTGAGCTCGCTGGTCATGAACGTCGGAATGAGCACCGAGAGGGGCACCGCGTCCGGATTCGCGAAGCCCGGCCGCCCGGACAGCCGCGTGAACAGCCGTAGATCGTCGACGCGGGTCTGCGCGAGCATGAAGCGCTTCAGCGGCGCGATCGAGCGATCCACCGCGACGGTGCCGGCGATCTGCCCGGCGAGATACGGCTGCACGCCGTTGACATACGCCTGATTGAGCGTCGAACTCATCACGAAGAAGGTCAGGAACAGCGCGAGGCTGGTCAGCACCTGGTTCGACGGCGTCGTCGTCATCCCGAGCGCCTGCCGCAGGATCGACAGCACGATGATGATTCGCGTGAACGCCGTCATCGCGAGCAGGATGGCCGGCAGCAGCGTCAGCACCGTCATCAGGATGAGGATCTGGACCGTCAGCGAGTACGTCTGCGCACCGTTCTTCGCGGTCTTGATCGCGAGTGCGGGCAACGCCGCCTGCGCGTGCACCGCCTGCGGCAGCAGGGCGACGACGGTCATCGCGATCAGCGCGAGCGCGATCGCGGCGGTTCGGCGCCTGCGGCTCGATGCCGGTCTTTCCGGCGTCATCCGGCGGTTCCCGCGCTTCGACCGAGGAACTCGCGCAGTCGGTCGGCGAACCCGGTCGCGGTCGCCGCCGGCGGATCGACCGCGACCGGGTTCGCGAGCGGCGCGAGGCCCACGATCCCGCTCGGACCGATGCCGAGCAGCAGCTGGGCGTCGCCGACCCGCACCAGCACGACGCGCTCGCGCGGGCCGATCGCGAGCTGATCGATCACCCCGATGGTTCCGCGCCCGCCGCGTGGCGCGAGGCGCGCCCGCTTCAATGCCCAGGCCACGGCGAGGATCGACGCGAGGACCAGCGCGAGACTGAGCGTCGTCTGCACCAGACTGCCGATCGAGAACGGCGAAGCGGCGCTTGCGGCGATCGAGGTCATCCGGCGCGTTCCATCCGCTCGGCCGCGCTGACCACCTCGGTGAGGCGTATGCCGAATTTGTCGTCGATCACGACGAGCTCGCCGCGAGCCACTCGCACGCCATTGACCAGCAGGTCGAGCGGCTCGTTCGCCTGCCGGTTGAGCTCGACGATCGCGCCCGGCGTGAGGCGCAGAAGCTCGCGCACCGGCATCCGGACCCGGCCGACCTCGAGCGCGAGCGTGACCATGACCTCGAGAATCAGATCGAGGTTCACTTCCTGGGGGGCCGCGCTCGGCGTACTCGGTCCGAGCTCACCGATCGGCGCACGCGCGGCCGGGCCGCGCTTGGTGTCGTTGTCGTTCATTCCGGCTCCCGCGACAGGATTTTCAGCGCATTGTGGCCGTTCGACGATCCGAAGCGGCCGCGATAGAGGGGGACCTCGCCGGCGAGCAGCACGACGTGCTGCGGCGGGTCGATCGGGATCACGTCGCCGGGTGCGAGACGCACGAGCGCGCCGATGCTGATCTGCGCCTCGCCGAGCACGGCCCGGGCCTCGAGATCGGCAGCCTGCAGCGCCGCGCCGAGCAGCGGCGCCCACGGCGCCTGCGGCCGGGTGGCCGGCTTGCCGCCGTCGGCTGCGAGCGCCTCACGAATCGGCGTGAACACCGCCTCCGGCAGCAGCCAGCGGACCTCGCCCGAGGCCGTGCCGATCTCGACGCCGAAGCGCGCGACCAGCACGGGCTCATGCGCATCCGCCGGCCGCAGCGACCGGGCATTCGTCTCCAGACGCACGGTCTCGATTTCGATCGGCGCCGCTTGCGCGAACGCGGTCGCGAAGCCGGTCCCGAGCGCACCCATCGCGAGCGCGAGGAACCGCTGCGCGGCCGGCCCGACCGCGGCCTGGGGATCGGCGCTCGGACGCCCGCTGCCGCCGAAGAACGCATCCACCATCGCGAGCAGCAGCGGCGGATCGACCACGACCCAGGCGTCGCCGGCGAGCGGCTTCAGGCGGATCACCGCGACGCTCGCGGGCATCGGCAACTCCGCGAGTGCGTCGGCGGCCGACTGGCGGCCGAGTCCGGTGAAGCTCGCCTCGAGGGACCGGTTCAGGAGTGCGGCGAGTGCGGTCCGCGTCGGCTCGACGCAATCCCGGCAAATGGCCTCGAGCACCGGCAGCGAGGTCCGGCTGATTCGACGGGCGGCGAAGTCGACCGGACGCGCGGCGTCCGGAAGCGGGTTCTCGAGGAGCGCCGAGACCTCCTCCTCCGAGATCGTCGATCGCTCCCGCGGGGCATTCGGCGCGCCGGCCGCGACGTTCCGATCGCCGCTCGCCGCCATCACTGCACCACGAAGCTGGTGAACAGCACGTCGTCGATCAGCGGTCCGCCGTCGTTGCGCTGTACCGCCTGAATCGCGGCGAGCGCCTGCTTGCGCAGATCTTCCTTGCCCTGCAGGGTCATCAACGTCTTGAAGTCGCGATTGCTCATCAGCATCAGCAGGTTGTTGCGGATCAAGGGCTCGTTGCGCTTGACGCTGTCGATCGCCTTCTGGTTGCGCGCCATCACCTCGATGCTCACCTGCAGGAAGCGCACGGCTTCGCCGTCCTGGAAATTGACCACGAGCGGCGGATCGAGCGCGTAATAGATCGCAGGCTTGCCCGCGTCCGCCGCGGCGCCGGGCGCCGCGGCGGGAACGAACGGCGTGATCTTGCCGTCGGCACCGAGCTTGAAGTCCGGCGGCGGATGCAGGACCGCGTTGAGATAGCCCCCCACGACCACCGCCGCCAGCGTCAACAGGAAGATCCCGAGGGCGTTCACGATCCGTCCCCCGAGACCGCCCGAACGCTTCGCGGGCTCCGCCGGACTGTTCTCGTCCCCTTCGGCCATGGATGTCGATCCCTTCGCGCGGCGAATAGCCGCCACCGAGCGATCGAGCAATTTTTGTGCCAGCGAATCGCGGAGAGAAAATCCCTAGATTTTTCCGGACGTTGCGGCGTCGGGTCCGGCCCGCGGCACCGACCGCCGGCCGGACCGTCGAATTATTGACGCCGCGGCGCCGTCACCAGATCGACACCCGCCGATCGGGCGGCAGGTACATCTGGTCGCCGGGCTTCACGTCGAACGCCTTGTAGAACCCCGCCTGGTTGCGCAGCGGCGCGGTGCCGCGCACGTACGGCGGCGAGTGCGGATCGGTCTTCAGCCACAGGATCTGCTGCGCGCGGCGCACCTTGCCGCGCCACTCCTGCACGAAGCCGTAATAGAACCGCTGGTCGCCGGTCATTCCGTCGATCACCGGCGCCGGCCGGCCGTGGAGCGCGAGGTGGTAGGCCTGATACGCGATCGCGAGACCGGAGTTGTCCGCGATGTTCTCGCCGAGCGTGAGCTTGCCGTTCACGTGGAAGCCCGGCACCGGTTCGTAGCGGGAATACTGGGCGACCAGCGCCCGCGTCTTCGCGGCGAACTTCGCGTGGTCCGCCGGCGTCATCCAGTCGTGCAGATTGCCGTTCGCGTCGAACTGGCTCCCCTCGTCGTCGAATCCATGACTGATCTCGTGGCCGATCACCATGCCGATCGCGCCGTAGTTCGTGGCTTCGTCGGCGTTCACGTCGAAGAACGGCGGCTGCAGGATCGCGGCCGGGAACACGATCTCGTTCATCGTCGGGTCGTAGTAGGCGTTCACCGTCTGCGGATTCATCTCCCATTCGGTGCGATCGATGGGCTTGCCGAGCTTCGCGCGCTCGCGCCGGAACTCGAATTCGGTCGCGCGAACGACGTTGCCGTACAGGTCGTCGCGATGGATCACGAGCGCGCGGTAGTCGCGCCACTTGTCCGGGTAGCCGATCTTGATCGCGAGCTTGTCGAGCTTCGCGAGCGCGCCCTGACGCGACGGGGGGCTCATCCAGTCGAGCCTCGCGATGTCCGCCCGGTAGGCCTCGATCAGATGATGCACCAGCGCGAGCATCCGCGCCTTGTTCCGCGGCGGGAAATAGCGTTCGACGTAGAGCTTGCCGAGCGCCTCGCCCATCGCGACGTCGACGAGCGCGAGCCCCCGCTGCCAGCGCGGCCGGTTCACCTGGGTCCCTTTGAGCACCGTGCCATCGAACGCGAATCGCCGGTGCACGAAGGCCTGCGACAGGTAGGGCGCGGCGGCCGACAGCACCCGCCACTCGAAGTACGCCTTCCACACCGGGAGCGGCGTGCTCGCGATCAGCCGGCCGAGCCCGGTGAAGTAGCTCGGCTGGCTCACGATCACGTAGTTCACCTTGCCCTCGAGACCGGTCGCGCGCAGGTACTCGGTCCAGTCGTAGTCGCCCATCAGTGCCGGCAGCTGCGCGAGGGTCGTCTTGTTGTAGGTCTTCACCGGATCGCGATTCGCGACCGGCGACCACTGGATCTTCGCGAGCGCGGTCTCCAGCTGCAGGATCTCGGCGGCGCTGCGCGCCGGATGGGCGAGGCCCGCGAGGCGGAACATCGCGCGCACGTAACGCTGGTAGGCCGCGCGCGTCGCGACCAGCTTCGGCGCCTGGCTGAGATAGTAGTCGCGGTTCGGCAGGCCGAGCCCGCCCTGCGCGAGGTACACCGCATAGCGAGTGGAATCGCGCGCGTCCTGCGCGATCCCGACGTCGAAGGGCGCGTCCGGGACCGATTCGTTGTCGTGCGCGATCAACGCGGCGATGCCGCGCTTGTCGGTGAGCGCGTCGATCCGCTTCAGTTCGGCCTCGATCGGCGAGACCCCGAGCGCATCGACGCGCGCGACGTCCATGTAGCTCGCATAGAGGTCGGCGACCTTGCGCGCCTGCGGGTCCTCGGCGCCGCCCGCGAGCAACCCGTCGACGATCGACTTCAACTGCTTCTGGGTCTCGTCGTCCACCTGCGTGAACATCGAATAGGAGGACTTGTCAGCCGGTATCCGGAACTCCTCGAGCCATTTGCCGTTCAGATGCCGATAGATGTCGTCCTGCGGCCGCACGGCCGGCAGCACATAGCGCAGATCGATGCCGGATGGCGGCCTCGATGCCGCGCGCGCGCCGGGCAAGGAGATGAGACACGCGGCACTCGCCGCGAAGATCGTCTTGCGCAACATGGCAGCCTCCATCAAGCGGCGAATTTCAGCGAAACCCGCAAACCCGGATCGGCATCCGCGAGCACGAGCCGCGCCCCGTGCAGCTTCGTGACCGCCGCGACCAGCGAGAGCCCGAGCCCGGACCCCGGTACCTTCCGCGCTTCGTCGAGCCGCACGCGGCGTCCGAGCACGAGATCGCGCTTGTCGGCCGGTATCCCGGGCCCGTCGTCCTCGACCGTGACCTCCGGTCCGGTCGCGTCGGCGCGCAACAGGACGCGGATGTGGCCGCCGGCCGGCGTGAACTTGATCGCATTGTCCAGCAGGTTCGCGAGCGCCTGCGCGAGCAGCTGCCGGCTGCCCTGGATGCGGGCTCCGGCCACCACGTCGCTGTGCAATTCGATCCCGCGCTCCTCGGTCACCGGCGCGTACAGCTCGACGATGCTCGCGACCAGCGCCGAGAGGTCGACCGCTTCGCGCGCGACCGTTCCGGTCTCCGCGAGCGCGATCCGCAGCAACGCGTCCAGCGTGCTGCGCATCCGATCGACCTCGGCGGTGACGCGCTCGAGCACCCGCCGCTCGGGGGAATCCTGGCCGAGATCCGTGAGCGCCGCCTCCGCGGTCGACTGCAACCGGTTCAAGGGGGTGCGCAGGTCGTGCGCGGCGCTGTCGAGGACCGTGCGCATGCCGAGGGTGAGCTGCTCGATCTTGTCGAGCATGCCGTTGATCTCCCGGGCCAGCGTGTTCAGCTCGTCCTCGGCCTCGCGAACCGGGAGGCGGCGCGACAGATCGCCGCGCATGATCTCGGTCGCGACCGCGGAGATCGCGCCCGCGTGCGCGAGGATCCTGCGTCCCATCCAGATTCCGCCGCCGATGCCGATCAGCATCGTCGAGACGACCGCGGCGACGAGGCCGCGCATCATCACGTTCTTCACGTCCTGGCGCTCTTGCACGTCGTGGCCGACCAGCATCCGGTACCCGCCGGGCAGCGGGAACCGCTGCGCGCGGACCTCGTGCACCCGCGTCTGGTCGCCGTAGGGCACGATCGCCTTGAACTGGATCCACTTGCCTTCGCCCGGCGGGATCGTCGGCCAGGCCGGCAGGTTCCCGGCGACCGGGCGCAGCCGCGGATCGACCATCAGATAGACCGCGCCCCGAACGTCCTGCGTGTGCGAGCGCTGTTCGACCAGCTCGATGAAATCGCTGCGCGAGAGCACGAGGTACTGCTCGCGCAGGCCCTGCACCTCCGCCTCGATCAGGTTGTCGGCGCTGCCGTCGATCACCCGCGACACCGCGAAATACACGCCGCTGAGCAGCGCGACGGTGCCGAGCGCGAACGCGACCGAATACACGATCGCGATCCGGAACGGCGAGCTGGTCAGGACCCCCAGGAATCCTTGTTCCTGGTCCACTAGTCTTCTTCGCTGAGGCTGTATCCGGCGCCGCGGACCGTATGCAGCAGGGGTTTGTCGAAATCCTTGTCGATCGCCTGCCGCAGGCGGCTGATGTGCACGTCGATCACGTTCGTCTGCGGGTCGAAATGGTAGTCCCAGACGCCCTCCAGCAGCATCGTCCGGGTGACCACCTGGCCGCTGTGGCGCATCAGGAATTCGAGCAACTGGAACTCCCGCGCGGTCAGCTCGATCTTCTTGCCGCCGCGCGTGACCCGCCGCGTCATGCGGTCGAGTTCGAGGTCCGCGAGCTTGAGCTTGGTCGCGACCTCGCCGCTGCCGAGCTCGGCGCGGCGCGCGAGCGCGTCGATCCGGGCCAGCAGCTCGGACACGTGGTACGGCTTGGTCAGGTAATCGTCGCCGCCGGCGCGCAGACCCGTGATGCGATCGTCGACGTCGCCGAGCGCGCTCAGGATCAGTACCGGGACCTTGCGCCCCGTCGCCCGCAGGGACTGCACCAGCGCGAGTCCATCGAGCTTCGGCAGCATCCGGTCGACGATCGCGAGATCCAGCGCGATCGACGAGGCGAGGTGCAATCCCTCGAGTCCGTCCGCCGCGACGTCGACCGTATGGCCCACCTCGCGCAACGCCCTCGCGAGATGGTCCCTCGCGACCTGGTCATCCTCGACGATCAATAGGTGCATGCTTGAACCGGCTTCGGGAATCGCGGCG
>JAJXYU010000204.1 GCA_021780395.1 Pseudomonadota bacterium | reverse complement strand
TCACCGCCGATGCGGGCGCGCTGTGTCTGAAGTCGGGCAACCCGTCGATCCTGCGCGGCGGCTCGGAGAGCCTGCATTCGAATGCTGCCATCCATGCCTGCCTCGTGGCCGGCCTCGAGAACGCCGGTCTGCCCGCGAGCGCCATCCAGCTGGTACCGACCGCGGACCGGACCGCGGTCGGGCATCTGCTCGCGGACATGGCGGAGTTCATCGACGTGATCGTGCCACGCGGCGGCAAGAGCCTGATCGCGCGCGTGCAGAACGAGGCGCGCGTCCCCGTGATCGGTCATCTCGAAGGCATCTGCCACGTCTACGTCGACGGGGAGGCGGACCTCGAGATGGCGAAACGGATCGTCGTGAACTCGAAGATGCGCCGGCCCGGCATCTGCGGTGCCGCCGAAACGCTGCTCGTCGATCGGCGCGCCGCGGCGACGATGCTCGGGCCGCTGGTCACCGCGCTGCTCGACGCGGGTTGCGAGGTCCGCGGCGACGCCGAGACGATCGGCGTCGATCCACGGGTGAAAATCGCGAATGACGCCGACTGGCACGCGGAATACCTCGACGCGATCATCGCGGTGCGCGTCGTCGACGGCGTCGATGCGGCGATCGCACACATCGCGCGCTACGGCTCGCAACACACCGACAGCATCGTGACCAAGAATCCGCGAACCGCTGAGCGTTTCCTCGCGCGCGTCGACAGCGCGATCGTGCTGCACAACGCGTCGACGCAGTTCGCCGACGGCGGCGAGTTCGGCATGGGCGCGGAGATCGGCATCAGCACCGACAAGTTCCATGCGCGAGGGCCGGTCGGCGTCGAGCAACTGACGAGTTACAAATACCTGGTGCGCGGCACCGGTCAGGTCCGCGGCTGATCGCGGTGGGCCGGGGGACGGTCCGTGTTCAGAGCATCTCCTCCCACGATCGACTCAGGCGCAACGCGCTCGTGATCACGCCGACCATGCTGTAGGTCTGCGGAAAATTTCCCCACTGTCGGCCGGACTTCGGATCGATGTCCTCCGAGAACAAGCCGGCGGTGTTGCGCCGTGTGAGCAGTGCCTCGAACAGGTCGCGCGCTTCGCGGCCGCGGCCGAC
Source organism: Pseudomonadota bacterium (assembly GCA_021780395.1). Next base: position 10,829 of record JAJXYU010000204.1, on the reverse strand, counting down.
CCCGGCCAGCGCGTTCACGTACCAGAACGAGCACATCGTGAACGTGTTCGACGGCGGACCGAAGTCGTCGCGATGCGCATAGCGGAACACCAGGTCGTCACGCACGAGTTCCCGCTCGACTGCCGCGAGCGTCGCGACGAAGCGCGGGTCGGTGGCTTCCAGGAAACCGAGATCGGGCAGCAGCAGCACCGTCGCGTCGAGTTCCTGGCCTTCGAACGAGCCGACGAATGACTGCTTCGCGTCGCTCCAGGCGCGCAGCAGGATCTCCGCCCGCATCGCGTCGGCCCGCCGCCGCCAGAATCCGGCCCGGTCTTCTATCTTGAGCTGCGCGGCGATTCGTGCGAGGCGGTCGCACGCGGCCCAGCACATCACCGCGGAGAAGGTGTGCACTTGGGCGATGCCGCGGAACTCCCAGGGTCCCGCGTCCGGTTGCGCGAAGCGATCCGCGGCGCGCTCCCCGAGGATCTCGAGCCGGGTGTACAGGGATCGGTCGCCGAGACCGGGCAGACGTTGATCGAAGAACAGCTGGCGAGCGGCGAGCACGATCGCGCCGTATACATCATGCTGAGTCTGCTCGTAAGCCAGATTGCCGATCCGCACCGGCCCCATCCCGAGGTAGCCTTCGAGCGACTCCACGGTGCGCTCGTCTATCCGAGCCTCGGCGCCGATCCCGTAGACCGGCTGCAGCACGCCTCCGGGGGAGCGCGCGACGACACGATCGAGGTAACGAAGATAACCTTCCATCGTGTTCGTCGCGCCGAGGCGATTGAGCGCATGAATCACGAAGAAGCTGTCGCGCAGCCAGCAATACCGGTAGTCCCAGTTGCGCCCGCTGTCCGCGATCTCGGGAATCGAGGTGGTGATCGCCGCGAGCACGGCACCGGTGTCCTCGTAGGTGCACAGCTTCAAGGTGACCGCGGCCCGGATCACCGCTTCCTGCCAATCGAACGGGATCGCGAGTCCGTGTATCCACTCCTCCCAGTACTGGCGGGTCTCCTCGAGCCAGGCTCGCGCGAGCGTGAGCGGCGCTTCCTCGACCGTCTCGTCGGGCGTCAGGACCAGCGCGATCGGGCCGTCGAGCACGAAGGGGCTCTCGTCGAGGAGCGATGCGAGCGACGCATTCGTGGTCACCCGGTACAGGAGCGGTGGCGCGACGAATCGGATGTGGTGACTGCCCGCGACGCGCTGCGGCTCGCCCGCGCCATAGTCGCGCTGCGGCTTCATCCGGACCGTCACCACGGGACGCCCGGCGAGCGGCTCGATCAAGCGTACGATGCTCATCGGGCGGAACACCCGTCCACGGCGTCGAAAACGTGGACAGAAATCCGTGATCCGAACGGCACTGCCGTGCGTGTCCGTCAAGGTCGTCTGCAGCACCGCGGTGTTGCGCAGGTACCCGGAGTGCGCGTCGACGAGGTCGCGCAACTCGATCGCGAAGACCCCCTTCCGCGACCGGGCGCCATCGCGCTTCAACAGCGCGCAGAACACCGGATCGCCGTCCGGTCGCGGCAAGCAGGCCCAGACGATGCTGCCCTGCCGATCGACGAGCGCGGCCACCTGACAATTGCCGATCAGCGCGAGATCGAGCGCATCGGTGGTCGCCGGCGTCATCGACGCTCTCCGAGCGCCGCGACCTGCGCGAGCCAGACCCGCACCACCTGCGGATCGTCGATGTGCCAGCGCGCCCGCACGCGGTCGCCGACCGCAATGGAGACTCCACCACGCTGATCGACGACGCGGAAACCGTCCAGATCCGTGAGGTCGTCGCCGACGAAGACCGGGGTATGGCCGTGGAACGGCGGCTCTTCGAGGAATGCCGCGATCGCCGTGGCCTTCGTCGATTGCGACGACTTGAGTTCCATCACCATGTTGCCCTCTTGCACGTGGAAGGGGTCGCCGAGATCCGCGGCGACATCGGCCAGGCATTCGCGCGCGGCGGGCTCGAGATACGGCGCGCTGCGATAGTGCAATGCGACTGCAATCCCCTTGTCCTCGACCCGGGCCTGCGGATGGCGCATCACGAAGCTGCGCATCGCCGCTCGCGCGCCGTCGAGTGCGTCCGCGTCGACTTCCAAGCGCCGCCGGACGCCGGATGCGTCGCGCCGTTCCAAGCCGTGCAGCCCCGCAGCCGCGAATCGCCGCGGCGCGAACAATTGATCGAGATTGTCGATCGTGCGCCCGCTGATCAGCGCGAGTCGACCGTCGAGCGCGCGCCACACGCCGTCGAGCAGGCCGTTCAAGGCGTCGTCGCGATCGGTGGGCGAAGGCGAATCGCAGAACTCGATCAGCGTGCCATCGACGTCCAGGAACAGACACCAGTCCGTCGACGGCGCCGGTGGGGCGCTCAGCTTCATGCCAAAAACATAGCGCAGTGTCACCGCGATTCCAACGGGAAAATCGTCGCGGTCGCGCCACGCCGCGCGCACCCCGCCACACCGCAGGACCCGCGGCCCGCATAACAGGGCCTGAAACTGCCTGGATTATTTATTATGCGCATTACATTTCCTTGTGCATTATCATCGATGGGTGCGTCCCGACCCGCATCCGTGACGCCGTCGCTCCGCGCGGCATTTTCGAGCCGCTGCCCTCTGCAACGCCCGATCAGGAGCCACGATGCTACGATCCATTCTGCTGCGTATCGTCCTGCCGATCGCGCTCGCGTCGTGCGTGGTCGCTTTCTTCGGCGTCCCTTACGTTGACAAGCTGCTCGGCGATTGGTTTCGCGGGGACCTGCAGATGCGGGCGCAGCTGGTGATGAGCTCGATGCAGCAGCCGATCGCCCAGCTGATCGCGTCCGGCGACCGGCCGAAGCTGCGGGCGTATCTGTCCGAGATCACCAACGACAAGCGTCTCCTTGCAATAGCGGTCTGTGGCGCGGACGGTCGACCGATCGTCGAGACCGAACTCACGCCGGTCACCGTGTCCTGTGCGTCGGCGGTCAATCCTCACGTCCCGGCCGAACGCGTCGTCCACCTGCCGTCAGGCTCCGTGGAGATCTCGCGTTTCGCGTTCGCCCATGCGAACCCGCCGTACGAAGTCCTCCTCGTCCATGATCTGTCCTTCATCGACCGCCGACAGCGCACCGTTCGGGACTTCATCGTCGTGTTCGTCGGTATCACGGTGATCTTGCTCGCGCTGCTGGTCGTGCTCGCGGCCTGGCTTCAGCTGCGGCGCTGGGTCAACATGCTGATCAGGGACATCCGCGGCCGCCGCTTCCTCGATGACGCGGAGTCGCCGCGTTCGTCCGTCCCGATCCTGTCCCAGGTCCGCCAGGTGCTCGCCGAGATCGAGCAGCAGCAGCGGCTGGAGATCGACTTCCGGGAGAATTGGACGCCGCGGGCGTTGCGCCAGGTGGTCGAAAATCAACTGGATTCGGCCCAGGTGCTGATCGTCTCGAACCGCGAGCCCTACATCCACAATCGCGGCACGGACGGACGGCCGATCGTGCAGGTGCCCGCGAGCGGCATGGTCACCGCGCTGGAACCGGTCGTGCGCGCCTGCGCGGGCGTGTGGATCGCGCATGGTTCCGGGTCGGCGGATCGGGACGTGGTCGACCGGGACGACCACGTGCCGGCGCCGCCGGAGAACCCGGAATACACGCTGCGGAGGGTGTGGCTCACCGCCGAAGAGGAAGCGGGGTACTACTACGGCTTTGCGAACGAAGGTGTCTGGCCGCTCTGTCATCTTGCCTACGTGCGTCCCGAGTTCCGTGCGAGCGACTGGCGCGCTTACCAGGTGGTCAATGAGAAGTTCGCCGGCGCCTGCGCCGCGGAAGCGACCACCGACAGTCCCGTGGTGTTGATCCAGGACTTCCATTTCGCCCTGCTGCCGCGGCTCGTGCGCAAGAAGATCCCCAAGGCGACGATCGCGATGTTCTGGCACATCCCGTGGCCGAACGCGGAGACGTTCGGCGTCTGCCCATGGAAGAGCGAGATCCTGCTGCACATGCTGAGCGCGGATATTCTCGGCTTCCACACCCGATTCCATTGCCAGAACTTCCTCGACACGATCGATCGCTACGCGGAGTGCCAGATCGATCGCGAGCACATGACCGTCACGCACCAGGGCCACGTGTGCCGGATCGCGCCGTACCCGATCTCGATCGAATGGCCGCCGCGCTGGCTGAATGCGACGGCGGACGTCGCGACCTGTCGTGCGGTAGTGCGCGAACGCCATGGGGTCGGGGCGAACGTGTTCCTCGGACTCGGGGTCGAGCGCTGGGACTTCACGAAGGGCATCGTCGAGCGCTTCCGCGCGCTCGAGGTGCTACTCGACCGCAATCCCCGGCATCGCGGGCGGATCAGCCTCCTGCAGATCGCCGCACCGTCGCGAGGCCAGCTTCCCGCCTACCAAGCGCTGCAGGCACAAACGATCGCCGAAGCCGAGCGTATCAACGCGAAATTCGCCGAAGGGGGGTGGCAGCCGATCGTGCTGATCGGCGAGCACCAGCCGCCGCAGCGCGTGTTCGAGCTGTACCGTGCCGCGGATTTCTGCCTCGTCAACAGCCTGCACGACGGCATGAACCTGGTCGCGAAAGAATTCGTCGCTGCGCGGGATGACGAGGACGGCGTGCTGATCCTCAGCACCTTCGCCGGGGCGTCGCGGGAGCTGCCTGAGGCGTTGCTCGTGAATCCCTTCGACGTCACCGAGACCGCCGACGCGATCGAAGCGGCGTTGCGCATGGGGCGCGAGGAACGGCGTGGCCGAATGCGCTTGATGCGGCGTACAGTGAAGGAAAACAACGTCTACCGCTGGGCGGGACGCATGCTGATGGACCTGGCCAGGATCCGGCAACGTCAAGGCCTCCCGTCGATCGCGCAGCGGCGCGCCGTCGAAGCGGACCTTTAGGCGCGCTCGGAGAACGCACGCATCCGCTCGGCGGCGGCCTCCAGCGTCTCATCACGTTTGGCGAGGCACACGCGCAGCAGCGTCATCGGGGGTGGGTCGGCGTAGAACGGCGATAGCGGGATCATCGCGATCTTCGCCTCGCGGATCAACCGATCCGCAAACACGAGATCGTTCTCGCGGCCGAGATCGCCGTAGTCGACGAGTTGGAAATACGTTCCGGCCGCGGGCAGCACGCGGAACCCCGTCCCCTGCAGGCGCGCACTCATCAAGTCGCGCTTCGCTTCGAAGAACGCGCCGAGACCATGCACCGACTGCGGGTGCGCGCGCAGGTAGCGCGCGATCGCGTGCTGGAGCGGCGCGGCGATGCTGAACGCATTGAACTGGTGGACCTTGCGCAGCTCGCGGGTCAGGTCGGGCGGCGCGACGCAATACCCGGTCCGCCAGCCGGTTGCATGCAGCGTCTTGCCGAAGGAGAACACCGCGAACGAGCGCTCGCGCAGCTCCGGGTGGGCGAGCACGGAGGCGTGCCGGCGGCCATCGAACAGCACGTGCTCGTAGACTTCGTCGGACAGCACCGTGATCGGTCGATCGCGGATCAGGGCCGCGAGCGCGTCGAGGTCGGCGGGGTCGATCGCCGTGCAGCTCGGGTTGTGGGGGCTGTTGAGGATCAGCAGACGGGTCCGGTCATCGAGCGCCCGCTCGACTTCCGACCAGTCGTAGGCGAAGCGCGGCGGCCGCAAGGCGATCCGTACGCAGCGCCCGCCGGCGAGCCGGATCGCAGGCTCGTAGGCATCATAGGCCGGGTCGAACACGATCGCCTCGTCGCCGGCGCCGATCGCCGCCTGAATCGCGTCGTAGATCGACTCGGTCGCGCCGCAGGTCACCGTGACCTCGGATTCCGGATCGACCGAGATGCCGTGGCTCAAGGTCAACTTGCCGGCGATGACCTCGCGCAGCTCGTCGACCCCTTCCATCGGGGCGTATTGATTGCGCCCCTCGTCGATCGCCTGCTGCACGAATCCGGCGAGCCGCGGATCGATCGGGTAGTCCGGAAAGCCTTGTCCGACGTTCAGTGCGCCCTCGTCGGCCGCCCGGCGGGACATTACGGTGAAGATGGTCGTGCCGACGTCAGGCAGCTTGCTGCGAAAGCGCATTCAGCGATCTCGATCGACCCGTCCCAGGCCGCCGGCCAGGGAACGTACCGCGTAGCCGCGTCGCCGTAGCGCCCGCGCGGCGGCGAGGCTGCGCTGACCCGTTGCGCAGACCAGCAGGTACTCGACTTCACGGGCAAGGGGTGCCTCGCCCGCTAGGAGCTCGGCGACGGGGAAATGTCGGCCGGCCGCGGGGCGAGCCACGAACTCCTCGGCGTTACGCACGTCGACGATCGTCCAGCCGCGTGCGACGGCCTCGTCGAGCGAGTCCAATGTCACCTCGAGGTCGGGACCCTCCGGAACGATCGCACGGACGCGACAGCAGCGCGGCGCATCGCAGGCGTGATGCCGGGGTGCGCGCAGCTTCAGCGTCGAGAAATCGCGAAAATCGACCAGCAGCACTTCGCCGCGCAGTGGCGTGCCGATGTCGAGCAGGGTCTCGAGCGCGAGAACGGCCTGCATCGCACCGAGCGCGCCCGGCACGGGGCCGAGCACGCCCGCCTCCGCGCAATTCCCGACCACGCCGTCGGCGGTCGCGTCCGGCCAGAGGCAGCGCAGGCAGGCGTGCTCGCGGTCGGGCTTGTACACCTGCAGTTGTCCCTCGTACTGATACACGCTCGCAAACACGACCGGCCGCGCGGCGAGTACGGCCGCGTCGTTCACGAGAAACTTCGTCCGGAAGTTGTCGCTGCACTCGACGACCAGATCGTGGGCGGCGACGAGGGCGAGGGCGTTGGCGGTGTCGAAGCGCTCCGCGCGGACCTCGACGCGAACCCGTGGATTCAGCTTCGCGAGCGCGGCGGCGGCAAGTGCGGCTTTGGGGCGGCCCGAATCCTCGAGCGCATACAGGGGTTGTCGATGAAGATTGCTCGGATCGAGTGTGTCGTGATCGATCACGGTGAGCGAGCCGACGCCGGCGCCCGCCAGATATTGGAGCACGGGGCTGCCGAGACCGCCCGCGCCGACGACGAGCACGCGGCTGCGCTCCAGCAGCGACTGACCCGCAGCCCCGACGTCCTTCAGCGCGATTTGACGAGAATAATCCGGCTCCATCGGTCAGTCGTGCGCATGCGAGTCATGGGTGTGCGAGCCGTGATCGTGATGCGCAGCCGCCGCGCAGCGCTCGCAGTTGACCCAACCCGAGTCGCCGTTCGCGTAATGTTCCTTCTTCCAGATCGGCAAACGATGCTTGACCTCGTCGATGATGTACCGGCACGCATCGAAGGCCTCGCCCCGATGTACCGCGCTCACGCCGACCCAGACGGCGAGATCGCCGATCGCTAAATCGCCGATGCGGTGCACACAGAGAGCGCCGCGCAATGCAAATCGGCCGATCGCTTCCGCAACGATCCGCTCACCTTCCTTGACGGCGAGGTCCACGAACGCTTCGTACTCCAGCCGACGGACTGCGAGACCCTCGTTATGATCGCGAACCCAGCCCTCGAAGCTCACGTAGCCGCCGGCCGCACCGTCCAGCAGCGCACGCCGCCCGGTCTCGGTGTCGATCGGCGTCGAGGAGAAACGAAACGGCGTCATCCGCCCGCCACCGGGGGAATGAAGACGACGACGTCGTCCGGGCGCAGCGCCCGCGACCAATCGCTGAAGTCACCGTTCACCGCAACCTTCAGTTGCTCGGGCGTCAAGGTGAACGGGTGGCGCGCGCCGAGTTCGCGGTACAGCGCCGCCGGCGTGCCCGCCTCGGTCTCTACGGTCTCGTCCGACCGTCCCGCCTGCTCGCGCATCAGTGCGTAATATCGTATCTGTATCCGCATCGCTTCGCGCGTTGTCCCCTGATCGAGCGCAGCGCGCGCACGCGCATATTCCTCCGGCGTGTTCACGTTGTCGAGAGCGTGCGCGTCGATCGGATCGAGAAGCGTGACCGGATGGGCGCCCAGGAACTTGCGCGGGCATTTGTGGCCCCGTGCGACCCACTCGGCGAGCGCATCGGCCGATCGCGGTTCCCAGATCGCGCACAGGGGCTCGGGCAAGCCGTCGTAGGTGCTGCGATACGCGGTCGCGAAACCGGCGGGGTCGCGTGACCGGATCAGGTGCTCGATTGCGGCGTCCGACAGGAGCGGCAAATCGCACGCGAGCACGAGCCATGCCGCCGCGGGGTCCCGCGTAAACGCCGAGCGAATTCCGGCGATCGGCCCACCGTCGGTGAAGGTATCGATGATCAATGAATGGCCCGCGCGTACCGGATCCTGGGCCTGATCGGCACGCACCGACACGAAGACCCCGGTGACGTGCCGCCGAGCGAGCGCGACCACGCGATCGAGCTGGCTCCTGCCGCCATAGTCCAGTGCCGCCTTGTCGCGCTGCATGCGCGAGCTCGCGCCGCCGGCGAGCACCAGACCCCGCAAGGGTGCCGCGGCGGCCGTCACGCGGGTTCGATCCGGTGGCTGCTCTTGCCGCCTTCCTTGGAGAGCAATCGTGTTTCGCCGATCACGATTTCGCGCGACAGCGCCTTGCACATGTCGTAAACGGTGAGCGCGGCGATGCTCGCTCCGGCCAAGGCCTCCATCTCGACGCCGGTTCTGTCGTGCACGGCGACCGTGCACCGGATCACCGCGACGTCGCCGATCAACTCGATCGCGACCTTGCAGCTCTCGAGTCGCAACGGATGGCAGAACGGGATCAGTTCGTGCGTGCGCTTCGCGCCCATCACGCCGGCCACGATCGCGGTATCGAACACCGGCCCTTTGGCCGATCTTAGATCGTTGCTTCGGAGTGCGTCGGCGACTTCCGCCGGAAACACGACGCGACTCTCGGCCACCGCGATCCGATGGGTCACCGGCTTTTCGGACACGTCGACCATGGTCGGGCGTTGGTGTTCGTCGACATGGGAGAACTTCGGTTCGGTCATCGCCGTTAGCCTCATCCGCCGATGTAATACATCTCGATCTTGCGATGCGTCGTATCGTCGCGACGCAATTGCTCGCGCAATTCGCTGTATCGATCGGAGCGTGCTGACCAGACACCACGGATCAGCCGCAACAGCTCGTCATCGTCTGCGCCGCTCCGCAGCGGGGTCCGAAGATCGAGGCCTTCGGTCGCGAAGAGGCAAGTATAGAACTTCCCTTCCGACGAGAGGCGAGCGCGGCTGCATGCGCCGCAAAACGGCTGGGACACGGAGGAGATGAAGCCGACCTCGCCGCCGCCGTCCTCGAAGGCCCAGCGTCTTGCGACCTCGCCGCGATAATTCTCCGTCAGCGGCCGGATCGGCCAGCGCGCATTCACACGCGCGACGATCTCGCGGGACGGCACGACCATCTCCGGACGCCAGGCGTTGCGATTGCCGACGTCCATGAACTCGACGAAACGCAGGATGACCGGCCGCCAGCGAAACCGCTCGACGAGGTCGAACACGGTATGATCGTTCACGCCGCGCTCGACGACCGCGTTGATCTTCACCGGCGTGAGTCCCACCGCGATCGCGGCCTCGATGCCCTCCAGCACTTGATCGAGCGCGGCGAAACCGCCGCTCATCCGCGCAAAGACTTCCTTGTCCAAGGTGTCGAGGCTCACGGTCACGCGCTTCAGTCCGTTCGCGAACAGGTCCACCGCGTGCTGACCGAGCAGGACACCGTTGGTCGTCAGCGCGATATCGTCGACCCCGGGCACCGTCGACAGATCGCCGACGAGGTCGGCGAGATTCGCGCGCAACAACGGTTCGCCACCGGTCAACCGGAGCTTGCGGACGCCGAGGTTGGCGAACAGTCGTGACAACCGCACGATTTCGTCGAACGACAGGCGTTCCTGGGACCGGAGGAAGCGGTAATGCTCGTGGAACGCGTCCTTAGGCATGCAGTAGGGACACCGAAAGTTGCAGCGATCCATCACCGATATGCGCAGATCGTGCAGCGAACGGCCCAGTCGGTCGACCGGTTGGCGATGACCCTGCAATACGTGGACTTCGTTCACCATGGCTAACCAGATTACCAGCGGTAGAGCCCGGTGACGAAGCCCTTCGGGTAGGTGTTCGGTCCGGGGGGCAGTTCGACGAACCCGTCGCTGCCGGTGAGGCTCAAAAAATCGCCGGAGCCGTTCGTCGGCCGCGGCTGCGCCCAGGCCCGCCCCCAGTCGTCGTGTTCCACGGTGACCGGCAGGAAATGGGTCAACGGTGGATTTACCGTGAAGGGTGCGCCGATTGGCAGGCGCTCGGGCGCGACCGGCGTCGTACCCATCGCGGCGGAGATCGCCGGCACCACGTACCGGATCAGACAGACCAGTGTCGAGACCGGATTGCCCGGGAGTCCGAAAACCGCTTGTCCATTCGGGCCGAGACCGAACCACATCGGCATTCCCGGCCGCTGGGCGATCCGATGGAAGATCTCCTCAACCCCGAGTCGCTTCAGGATTCTCGGCACCAGGTCGAACCGGCCCATGGAGACGCCGCCGCTGAGGATCAGCACCTCGTGGGTCCGCAGGTGCAGCGAGAGACGCTCCATCAGCGCCGACTCATCATCGCGGATATGGTCGTCACCGACCCGTGCGAAACCCCGTTGTCGCAGCGTCGCGACGATCGCATACGCATTCGATCGACGTACCTGGAAATCCGCGATCGGCTCGCCGGGTTCGACCAGTTCGTCCCCGGTTGAGATCACGATGAGCGCGGGCTGGCTGCTGACACGGATCCTTGCCATTCCCGCCGATGCGACGACCGCGACTTCCGGCGCCCGCAGTCGAGTGCCGGCCGTGAGCAGCAGCGAGCCTTGACGACCGTCGCTCCCGCGTCGATGTACGTTGTTGTAGGAACTGATGACCGCGGAGTCCTTCAGCGTCGCAAAGCCGTCGGCGACATCGATCAACTCCACGGGGACGACGCAG